>CAZFBP010000051.1:0-14303 GCA_964517255.1 uncultured Chryseobacterium sp. | reverse complement strand
CGTGCTGGCGGTGGATGAGAGCGCAGGCAGCAGCGGGTTCGCGGCCTGGCCCTCGCCCACGCGCGGCGAGCTCACCGTGCAATTGCCCGCGAGCGCATCGGGAACGGTGACCATCGAGCTATTCGACGCCGCCGGCCGACTGCGCCATCAGGATCAGCGCATCGCCTCGATGCCGCTCATGGTGCCCTTGGAATCGCTGGCGCCCGGCACGTACACTATGCTGTTGCGCACCGAGGGCGCGAGCTGGGCCACGCGCGTGGTGCGCGTGCCGTGATGCAGTGCTCGGATGCTGAAGGATGGGCCGATCCTGTTCAATCCGCGCTTCAGCGCACTTTTTGAATAGTCGGGCTCTTCTCAAGCGCGCCTTACGATCGGGATGCAGGATCAGAAAGAAGAGCCGCCTACCGTGCGGTAGCGCCCCCGGACTGCGCGGTGCCGGTGGATGAAGTGGAAGCGCATCGAGTAGGAATGACGCCTGCGCCGCACGGCATTTTTTCGTGAGCATGCAAGCACATCCCTATCCTCACTGCGCTCGGGGCAATTCACGCGAAGGGGAACGGGCGCATGCATCACTGTGGCGCGCGGGAGTGACGCTGACGGCCGATCGTGGATGCCTAACGCCCGAAGACCTTCTCGCCATCCACCCACGTGCCCGTGACTTTGGCCGTGCGCAACTGCTCGGGCGTTGCTTTCTCCAGGTCCGTGCTCACCACGGTGAAGTCGGCGCGCTTGCCCTTCTCCAACGAGCCGAGCTCGTTCTCGGAGAAGGAAGCGATGGCGTTCCAGATGGTCATGCCGCGCAGCGCATCGAGGCGTGAGAGCGCGTTGCGCATCTGGTAGCCGCCTTCGGGCCAGCCATCGGCGCTCTGGCGCAGCACGGCGCTGCGGAAGGTCTGCAAGGGGTCGATGCCCTCCACGGGGAAGTCGGTGCCGAGCGCGAGCAGGCCCAGGGTCAGCCGGAGGTCCTCGTAGGCGTAGGCATCGCTGATGCGCTGCGGCCCCAGCCGGTCCTGTGCCCAAGGGCCATCGCTGGTGGCGTGCGTGGGCTGCACGCTGGGGATGATGCTGAACCGCGCGAAGAGATCGCGGTCAGCAGCGCTCACCACTTGCGCGTGCTCGATCCGCCACCGCTTGTCGTTCGAGGCGCCCAGCACTTCACCGTACACATCGAGCAGCAATTTGCTGGCGCTGTCGCCGATGCAGTGCGTGTTCATCTGGAAGCCGTGCGCATCGCACCAGCGCGCCACTTCGAGGAAGTGCTCGCGCGAGGCCAGCAGCGCGCCGTGCTCATCGGGCCTGTCGCTGTACGGCGCTTTCAGGCAGGCGCCGCGCGAGCCCAGGGCGCCATCGCCATAGACCTTCACGCTGCGCACCGCGAGCCGGTCCGTCTTGATCGCGCCCAGCTTCGCGAAGCGCGCGAGGTTCCCGGGCGCGTCGGTCAGCATGGCGTACACGCGCATCTTCAATTCGCCCGCCTCCTGCATGCGTTGGATCAGCGCGATGGTGCCCGTGTCGAGGCCGGCATCGTGGACCCCCGTGAGCCCGAGCGCGAAGCAGTCGCGCTGCGCGGTGAGCAGGGCCTCGCGCTTGGTAGCCTCATCGGCCTCATCGAAGACGGCCTGGAAGACATTGAAGGCATTGTCGATGAGCAGGCCCGTAGGCTCCCACATCGGGTAGCGCATGTGTCGGGCTTCCTTCAGTGCTGCCGGGCTCATCCAGCTCGCATCGCCATCCGCGGTGGTGAGCCGGCCCACGATCTGGCCGCCATCCGTGCGCATTTCACTCTTGATGCCTGCATGCCGGAGCGCCATGGCATTGGCCACCGCGGCATGGCCATCGATCCGTTGCAGCAGCACGGGCTTGTCCGGGAAGAGGCGGTCGAGCTCAAAGCGATCGGGCATGTCCTTCACCGTCCAATCGTTCTGGTCCCAGCCGCGGCCCATGATCCAGGTCTTCTCCGGGTGCGCATCGGCGAAGGCCTTGGTGCGCTCCAGCACTTCCGCCCAGCTGGTGGTGCCGCTCAGATCCACCTTCTGCTTGTTCAGGCCATAGCCAAGGAAATGGCAATGCCCATCGGTGAAGCCGGGATAGAGGTGCTGGCCGCTCGCATCGAAGCTGTGCCTGGCCGCGTACCGGTTGCGGATCTGGTGCTCCGGTCCCAGTTCCAGGATGCGCCCGTCCTTGATGGCCATGGCCTGATGCACGGTGCCCATCTCGTCCAGCGTGTGGATCACCGCGTTGTGAACGACAAGGTCGGCCTCGTGGTCTCGGTATCCGCAGGCCGTAAGAGCAAGGAGCGGGAGGAAAGGGATGCGATTCATCAGGAGAGGAATTGGCGAAGGCGCGAAGGAAGCCGTGCGGGATCCGCGATGAGCAAGGCGATCCAGCCCACGAAAGGGAGCATGGGCACGCGGTAACGCACCAGCGCGCCCACCACGGGCACGGTCCACCCGATCAGCAAGGCGAGCAGTACGATGAAGCCGAGCGCGAAGAGGATCGCGGGGGCGTCCATCTCGCGCCAGGCCTTTCGCTTCCACAAAGCGAGAAGCGGAATAGCCACCAGCAAGGCGCTCTCCAGCGCGCCCAGCCACGCCAGCGGGCCTTGGCGGAGTACCGCGAACGGACTTAGGAAAGCGCTGGCCAGCGCGTGCGGCGCATTCACAATGAAGCACATGAGGCGCGGCTCGAGCGCCGGCAGCTGGATCGTGCTCCCGGTGGGCACTTCGCGCGTGAGGCCGACGAAATCGCTCTGCTTCATGGCCAGCAGGTAAAGGAGGTCGGCTTTGGGATGGATGCTGCCGAATGCCAGTGCGCAAGCCAAGAGCACGAATAGCACCGCGCCGAATTTCAAGCCTGCGCGCCCAGGCCTCCAGCGGCACCACATGTGCGCGACCAACGGTGCAAGCAGGCAGAGCAGCACGTACACCTTCACCAGGAGCAGGAGCGCGATGCTGCATGCGATCACCAGCAGCCGTTGCCGGCGCGCATCGGCCTTCCAGGATCCGATGGCGGCGAAGAGCAGGGCGCCGAGGCCCGCCATGAGCAGGCATTCCTTCAGCACGCCGCTGCTCCAGAAGAGCACGCTGGGCCAGAGGAAGACGGCGATCAGCAGGCCGCGCTTCAATTCCACGCTCCGCGAATTGAATGCGCGGCAGAGCGCCACCGATCCCAAGGTGCTGATCGCCGCTGCGAAGACCGTGTGCACATGGTAATGGCCGAAGGAGAGGAGCCGAAGCGCCGCATTGAAGCGGATCATGGTGTGCGCGTCGTTGTGCAGGCCCGAGTCCCATCGGCGCACCCAGTGGTTCATGCGGCTGTAGTACGCTTCGGTGAACCACGGCGTGTCGTTTCCGATGCCGAAGAGCATGCGCAGGTAATCACCGGGCCGGGTCCAGAGCGCCTCGTGCAGCACGCGGCTGTCATCGAAGTACTTGAAGATGTCAGCCATGGCCCGATCGGGGTAGGCGTAGGTGTACACCGCCCACACCGCCGTGCCGGCGAGCACTTTCAGCGCGAATAGCCAGCCGAGCATGCGCAGCGAGAGGCCCTGCAGCTCGCGCACCAGGCGCATGCGGCGCAAGAGCCACAGCAGCAGCGCGAACCAGCCGATGGCGAGGAGGATCCCGGGCATGCGTTGAACGCCGCAACGACTTCGAATGCGGTCGGGGCGAAGGTCTTGATTGCTGAACGGACGCGCCGATGGGCGCTGGGATGCCCCGCCTACCTTGCCCGCCGTGAGTGCTTCCGACAGCCCCTGGCGACGACGCCTGCCGGACGCAGTGCTGGCGCTTGTGTCGCTCGCGCACCTCTGGCCGATGGTCACAGGGCGCTGGCTCATCACGCTCGATGGGCCCTGCCACCTCTACAACGCGCGCCTGGCCATGGACCTCATCGCGGGCGCCCCGGCGTCCGAGTTCTTCAACCTGAATCACCGCATCGAACCGAACCTGCTCGGCTACGCGCTCCTCGGACTGTTCCAACTCGTGGGGCCTGCGTGGCTGAGCGCGCAACTGCTCTATGCCATCATCATCGTGAGCACTGCTCTTGCGTTCCGGTCGCTCGCGCGCACCCTTGCGCCCGATGATCCATGGGCGCCCTTGCTCGGCATCCCGTTCCTGCTCACCTACCCGCTGGTGATGGGCTTCTTCAATTTCAGCCTCGGCTTCGCGATGATGCTGCTCGCCATGGCCGTTTGGGAGAGGCTCCTGCACGGCCCTGCGATGCGCGTTTGGCCGATGCTCCTCGTCGGTTCGCTGCTCTACCTCGCGCACCTTACGGCCTTCATCGTCGGTGGCACTTGGATGGTGGCGCGCTTGGCATGGGCGTGGTGGAACGATGAAGCGGGTCTCCGCGCTCGATCACGCACGGTGCTCATCGCGCTCGGCGCCGCGCTCGTGCTCCCGGCCTTGCTCACGGCCGGGTACTTCCTGCGCCTGGAAGCGAAGGAGGGGAAGGCCTTCCGTTTCGAGGTGGACGAGCTGCTGCAATGGGCGATCGATGGCCGCGCTTGGATCACGTTCAGCTACGATGACGACCTGCCGTGGACGCGCATCATGGCACTCGCGCTTCTCGCGCTGGCAATCATCGCGGTCGCCCTCGCTGCCATGAAGCGGATCGGGCGGGTGGTCCCGTGGATGATCGCGGCGCTGGCACTCTTCACCTTGTACCTCACGCTCCCCGATGTGCTCGCGGGCGGCAGCTTGAACAGTCCGCGCATGCTGCTCTTCACCATGCTCTTCCTGGCTGCAGCAGTGATGGCGGCCCGCCTGCCGCAACGCATCACGATGCTCGCTGGGATGGCCATCGCCCTCGCGAGCCTCGGGCACCTCAGGTCGTTCATGCGCGCCGAGCAGGTCCTGCAGAGCGATGCAGCGGACCTGCTCACGATTGCACCGCGGCTGAATGAGCGCGCCGTGGTACTGCCGCTCAACTACAGCGATAACTGGCTGCACAGCAACCTGAGCAACCTGCTTGGCGCAGCGACAGGCGCGGTAATCCTCGACCATTTCGTCGCGCAGGCGCCCTTCGCCCCTGTGCAGTGGCGGCCTGAGCGATTGCCCTACGGCATCGGCGATTTCGATCGCAGCAATCGGCCGTGCGTGCGCATCGATGACTATCGGGAAGAGGGCATGCCGTTGATCACGCACGTGCTCACCTTCCGCATGCCCGAAGAGCCGGCCGATAGCTGCACCGTGGATGTGACCGATCAGCTGGGCCGCGGGTTCGAGCGCGTAGCGGAAACCGAAGGAGGGGCGGTGCTGTATCAGAGGCGCTAGGCTTCCACCTCGATTTGCTCTGAACCCACAGACCAGATGAGAATCGCCCCCCTCCTTCTTCTGTTCGGCATGAGTTCGGCCTCCATCGGGCAGGCCGTTGCCGACAGCATCCTGCATGATGGCGATTACAGGCACTACCGCTTGTTCGCGCCCTCGGGATTCACGCCGGCCGAGAACCCGGCGCTCGTCCTCAACCTGCATGGCCTTGGCAGCAACAGCGAGCAACAGGAGGCGTATTCACTCATGAACGTGGTCGCTCAGGAGGAGCGCTTCCTCGTGTGCTACGTCGATGGCGTCAACAACTCCTGGAACCTGGGACTGGGATCCATTGATGATGTCGGCCTGATCGGTGCATTGATCGACCGGTTCGCGTTGACCCACGGTGTGGATGAAGAGCGCGTTTACGCTTGTGGCATATCGCAAGGCGGTTACTTCTCGTTCGTTCTGGCCTGCCAGCTCGCTGATCGCATTGCGGCCATCGCCACCGTTGCAGCGAGCATGGCGCAGGGGCTCCCGCCATCTGCGCGCCGCCACGCCCCGTGCCCGTATTCATGATCAATGGCACGGCCGACCCGATCGTGCCGTACACCGGTGGCTTGCAGAATATCGCTGTTGATGCTGCCATGTCGCACTGGGTCACGCAGAATGGCTGTGCGACGCCCGCGCAGATCACGTCGCTGCCCGATGCAGTCACCAACGATGGCTGCACGGCCACCCGCGCGGATTTCGGCGCGTGCGCGCTTGGCACCGAGGTGGACCTGATTGCAGTGATTGGCAGTGGGCACACTTGGCCAGGCGCTGCCATACCCATCGGTGTCACGTGCCAGGATTTCGACAGCAGCACGGAGATCTGGCGCTTCTTCGAACGATTCAGCTTGAATGGCGCCGTGGGTGTGCGTGAGCAGGGCAGATCGCGATCGAGCGTTGCGCCCGTGCCCGCTACCGAGACGCTGATCATCCGCATCGACGGCATCGGGCCAGCGCGATTGGCCGTTCGTGATGAGTTGGGCCGTGTGGTGATGGAGAGTGCTCTCGTGAGCGGCGCGGCAACCGACATCACCGACCTGGCGGTCGGGCGGTACGTGGCGAGCGTGGTCCTTCACGACCGGGTTGAGCATCACCCGGTCATCATCGCGCGCTGATCACAGGTTCCTCAGCGCCTCCCGCTCGCTCAGCGCCGAGAGCTTCCTCGTTTTCACGAAGCGCTTCACGGCCTCCGGGTCGGTGGCGCCCAGCTCGCGCAGCGCCCAGCCAATGGCCTTGCGCATGAAGAAGTCGGGGCGCGCGGCGTGGCGGTCGATGTTGGCGAAGAGCAGGGCTTGATCGGTGTCCTTCTTCCAGCGGTTCTGGAAGAGGATCGCCGTGCGGTTCAGCCAGAGGTCATCGCTGGTGATCCATCGTTTGTTCCACTTCGCGATCTCCTTCGGGTGACGCTTCATGATCACGCCCGCCACATGGATCGCCAGCGCATCCACGGTGTCCCACCAGCTCTTGGTGGTGATCAGCTCTTCCACCAGCGGCAGGTGGCCGGGCGTGAGTTTTCGCGCGTGCTTCACCAGCAAGTCCACGGCGCTGTGGTGCATCTCGCGCTCCGGATACCCGAATGCGGCGCGTGCGATCGCTGGCAGTTCATCGAGCGGCGGCGCACCATGCACGGCGATGTGCTCCGCAAGGAGTTCCCGGCGCGGCACCGCTTTGATGCCGAAGAATGGCGCGACGTCCTTCATGTAGGCCATCATCGCAGCGGCGTCCTCCGCATTGCCATGGAGCCTGAACGCGGCATGAAGCGGGGAGAGCCAGGGATGCATGCGGTTGCCGGCCTCAGCCCTGTACATGGACGCGCTTCACGCGGGGCGGCACGCTCGTGAGCACTTCGTAGGGGATCGTGCCCAAGTCGCGCGCCAGTTCCGTGATCGGGTGCGCGGGATCGAAGAGCATAGCCGTATCGCCCACGGCGCACGCGATGCCCGTGATGTCGATCATGCACATGTCCATGCACACCGTGCCGATGATCGGTGCCGCATGGCCGTTCACCCAGAAGCGGCCGGTGCCATTGCTGAGCCTGCGCGATAGGCCGTCGGCATAGCCCATGGGCACAGTGGCGATCACGCGATCGCCCTGCGCCACGCCGCGCCTGCCATAGCCGACGGTGCTTCCCGCCGGCACGCGCTTGATCTGCGCGATCACCGTGCGCAAGCTGGCCGCATGCCGCAACTGGCCGGTCTGCCGCGCATCCGCGCCGATGCCGTGCAGGCCGATGCCGAGACGCACCATGTCGAAGTGCGCCTCGCGCCACCTGGTCGCGCCGGCCGAGTTGGCGATGTGCAGCAGCGGCTTGTAACCGAGCACGGCGACCAGCGCATCGGTCATGCGCGTGAACGCTGCGACCTGCGCGCGCGTGAACTCGTCGTGCGCGGGCTCGTCGCTGGCGGCCAGGTGCGATAAGATGGAGGCCACGCGCAGGCCGCCCGCTCCGCGCAGCGCGCCGAGCAGCCACGGCATCTCCTCCTCCGTGAAGCCGAGCCGTCGCATGCCCGTGTCGAGCTTGATGTGCACCGGGATCGCGTCGGCGTGGAGCTTCGCGAAGCGGATGGCCTCGCGCAGGGAGCGCTCATCGTACACCTCCGGCTCCAGGCGGAAGCGGTGCAGCGTCTCCATGGGCACGGGCTCCGGGTTCATCACCAAAATGGGCGCGGCGATGCCTTGCTGCCGGAGCTCGATGCCCTCATCGGCGTAAGCCACGCCGAGGTAATGCACTTGCTCATGCGCGAAGAGCCGCGCCAGTTCCAAGGCGCCGTTGCCGTAACCGAAGGCCTTCACCATGGCCATGACACGCGTGCCGGGCGTGAGCAGCGCGCGGTAGTGGTTGAGGTTGTGGCGGATCGCCTCCAGGTCGATCTCCATCACGGTGCCATGCGCCTGCCGCTGCCAGCGCGCCACGATGCGCTCCAGCCCGAAGGCGCGCGCGCCCTTCACCAGCACGGCGTGGTCTTCCAACGTCGATGGATCGATGCGCGCGAGCAGCTCATCGGCATCCGTGAAGTGCTCCACGCGCGGCGCGAAGGCCAAAGCATGTGCGCGCAGCTCGGGGCCCACGGTGACCACGGCCTGTACGCGAGATCGTGCGAGCAGCTCCTCCACCCGGCGGTAGCGAATGGCGGGGGCCTCGCCGCCGAGCAGGTCGGAGAGCACCACGGCCTTGGGCCGGCCCGCGGCAAGCGCGTCCAGGTGCTCCAGGGCGATGGCGAGCGATGCGGTGTCGTTGCTATAGGCGTCGTTGAGGAGGGTGATGCCATGAACGCCCTCCAACGCCTCGAGCCGCATGCTCACCGGCGGCAGGGTGGTGGTGCGCGCCGCGATCCACTCCGGCGAGAGGCCCAAGTGCAGCAGCAGCGCCACGCAATGGATGGCGTTCTCTGCCGAGGCGTGATCGCTGAAGGGGACCTCGAAGTCGAAGTCGAAGCGATCGTTGAAGACCCGGATGCGCTGGCCATTCGGCATCGGCTCCTCGCGCACCACATGGAGCCAGCCCTTGCGCTCGCGGCTCCATCCGAGCAGGGCGGCCCGCTGGTCGATGCCATGCGCCTTCAGCGCGGCGACCACGTGCTCATGGTCCGCGCAATGCACCACCGCCTCGGCGTTCAGGAATAGGCGCGCCTTCTCCACGGCCTTGGCGTCATCGTCCGCGAAGTGCTCGCCATGCGCCGGGCCGATGTTGGTGAAGATGCCGATGGACGGATGGATGACCGCGCGCAGCCTCTCCATCTCGCCCGGTCGGCTGATGCCCGCCTCGAAGAGGCCGAGGCTGTGCTCCGCGCGCAGGCCCCATACGCTCAGGGGCGCGCCCACCTGCGAATTCCAGCTGCCGGGGCTGCGGGCGATGTGCTCACGGTCGCGCAGCAGATGGAAGAGCCACTCCTTCACCACCGTTTTGCCATTGCTGCCGGTGATGCCGATCACCGGGACGTGCATCTGACTCCGGTGCCACGCGGCGATGCGCTGCAGCGCGTCGAGCGTGTCGGGCACGCGGATCACGTTGCTCAGCGGCAGCAACGAGGGCTCCACCGCATCGCTCACGATGAAATGGCGCATGCCCTGCGCGTGCATCTCGTTCAGGTAGCGATGGCCGTCGTGCCGTTCGCCCCGCAGCGCGATGAAGAGCGTGTCCGCTGGCGAGAAGGGCTTGCGCGAATCGATGCAGAGCTGCGTGATCAGCGGGTCGCCCGAACGCGCGAGCCATTCCCCGCCGATGGCCCCGGCCAGTGCGGAGAGGCGGTGTCCGGCGGCGTTCATCGCGTGAGCCCCGCTGCCGCGCGGGCCTGATCGAAGCAGACGCGGCACAGCGGCTCATAGCTCTCCTTCTCGCCCAGCTGCACCAGGTCGCTGCCTGCGCTGGTGCGGTGGCTGAAGGCCGCGAGCGCGCCGCAGCGCATGCAGATGGCGTGCACCTTCGTCACGTACTCGGCCATGCTCAGCAGTTGCGGCATGGGGCCGAAGGGCCTGCCGAGGAAGTCCATGTCGAGCCCGGCGGCGATCACGCGCACGCCTTTCGAGGAGAGCTCGGCGCACACGGCCGGGAGGCGCTCGTCGAAGAACTGCGCTTCATCGAGGCCTACGACCTCCACGTCATCGGGCAGCGAAAGCAGCTCCGCGCTGCTCGCTACCGGCCGGCCGCGCAAACTGGTGCTGTCGTGGCTCACCACTTCGGCCCTCGCGTAGCGCGTGTCAACGCTGGGCTTGAAGACCTCCACGCGCTGCTTCGCGAACTCGGCGCGGCGCAGGCGGCGGATCAGCTCCTCGGTCTTGCCGCTGAACATGCTGCCGCAGATCACTTCGATCCAGCCCCTGCGCGGGCTGCGGCTTCCGGTGTGCTCCAGGAACATGAATAAAGCTGTGGATACGAGCGGCGCAGGGCCTGTTGCGCATGCGGCGAAAATAGGGATCTTCGTCCGGGGCCTTCGCCAACGGCCCAGCCGCCATGAGCAACACCAAAGGATTCCGTTCAATGAGCGTACTGATCGAGGAACTGAAGGGCGCCGAGCAGGCGATGAGCAGCGGCTCGATGTCGCTCGATGCGCTCGATGCCGCGACGGTGAGCGCCCGTGAATTGTACGAGCGCCTCGTGGTACTGCGCCACAAGGCCCGTGAGCAGGCGGCAGCGAAACCCAAGGTGGCGCCCGCGCCGCCGCCGCCCCCAGCGCCCGCCCCCAAGCCCGCTGCGGCGGAGAAGAAGCCCGCCGCACCGTCCCCTGCGCCGCCGCCGCCTCCCGCTCCGGTGATCCGCCTCAGCACGCAACCGGCATCACGCCCCGAGCCCGCCGTGGCCGTGGAAGAGAAGGAGGAGGCGCCCGTGATGCGCACCGCTGCGGAGTTCCTCAAGGAAGCCCTCGCCGCCAAGGCCAGAACCGGAGAGACCGTCGGCGAGAAGCTCGAGAACGCGCGCATCGGCGACCTCGCGCGCGCCATCACGCTGAGCGATAAGTTCTGGTTCACCAAGGAGATCTTCGGCGGCGATGCCAAGGCCTATGAGATGGGCGTCTCTTTGCTCAACAGCGCCAAGGACCGCAGCGACGCGCTCGCCTTCCTCCACGATGAGTTGATCGCCAAGCTGAAGACGCCGCCCGATTCCGCCGCCGTGGAGGCCTTCACGGACCTGCTCCATCGCCGCTTCGCATGAGGAGGAGGGCGCTCGGCCTGCTGCTCGGCCTCACGGTGACTGGCGCGCTCGCGCAGGATCCTTTGGCCGTCAGGGCGCGCGCATGGCTCGATACGCTATGCTCGCCCGCCTTCCACGGCCGCGGCTACGTGAACGATGGCGACCTGAAGGCGAGCGATTGGATTGCCGGCAAATTCAAGCAGTTCGGCCTCAAGCCCGTGAAGGCCGACTTCTACCAGCCGTTCCAGTTCAATGTGAACTGCTTCCCCGATAGCGTGAAAGCGACCATTGATGGCCGCGTGCTCCTGCCGGGCACCGATTTCATCGTGGACGCGGAGAGCGGGAGCGCGCAAGGCACGCTCGCGCTCGTGCACGTGGCCCCGGCTGACTTCAAAGGCCCCGAGCGTCGCGCCATGACCATGGGCGTGCTCACCGGCAAGGCCGCCTGCGTGCATTGGCCGGCCACCACCAACGCGGACTCGCTGCGCCTCTTGCGCCAGTTGGAGCGTGAGCTCTTGGACCATTGCGCCGTGGTGAAGCCGGTGAAGAAGCTCACCTGGAACGTGGCCACCGATGCGCGTCTCCATCCTCTGATCGAAGTGGCGGAGGGCGCCATCACGGACAGCTCGGCGGCCATCGCGCTCAGCGTGCGCAACGAGCTCCGCGCACGGCGCACCGCGCGCAACGTGCTGGGCATGGTGAAGGGCAAGGGCAAGAAATGGATGGTGATCGGCGCGCACTACGACCACCTCGGCCGCATGGGGCCCGATGCGCTCTTCCCCGGCGCCAACGACAATGCCAGCGGCACGGCCATGCTGCTGAGCCTCGCCGAGCATTTCGCGAAGTGCGGCAACGCGCCACGGCACAACCTGCTCTTCGTGGCCTTCGCGGGCGAGGAGGCCGGGCTCATCGGCAGCGAGTGGTGCGCCGTGGACCGCCCGATCGACTGGAAGCGCGTGAGCATGATGGTGAACCTCGACATCCTCGGCACCGGCGACGACGGCATCACGGTGGTGAACGCCACCGCGCAGCAGAAGGCCTTCGATCAACTCGTGGCGATCAACGGCGCCAAGGGCTATCTCAAGCAGGTGAAGGCGCGCGGCCCGGCGTGCAACAGCGATCACTGCCCATTCGTGCAGCGCGGCGTGCCGGCCATCTACCTCTACACCCTTGGCGGCGTGGCGCACTACCACGATGTCCAGGACCGCGCGGAGACGCTTCCGCTCACCGAGTTCAGCGACCTGCACGCCCTGCTGCGCGATTTCATCACCGGTTGGAAGTGAGCGCTTCCAAGTCACGGCTCGTCCTGGTGCCCACGCCCATCGGCAACCTGAACGACATCACCCTGCGCGCCAAGCTGGTGCTGGAAGAGGCCGACACCGTGATCGCGGAGGACACGCGCGTGACCGGCCTCTTGCTGCAGCACCTGGGCATCAGCAAGCCGCTGCTCTCCTTCCACATCAACAACGAGCACCGCATGGTGGAGCAACTGGTGAATCGCATGATCGCGGGCGAGCGCTTCGCCGTGTGCAGCGATGCGGGCACCCCGGCCATCAGCGATCCGGGCTACCTGCTGGTGCGAGAGGCCATCCGCGCGGGCATCGAGGTGGAATGCCTTCCCGGCCCCACGGCCTTCGTTCCCGGCCTGGTGGCGAGCGGGCTTCCATGCGAGCGCTTCGTGTTCGAGGGATTCCTGCCGCAGAAGAAGGGCCGTCGCACGCGCATTGAATCGCTCCGTGACGAGGCGCGCACGATGGTGTTCTACGAGAGCCCGCACCGTGTGGCGCGCATGCTCGGGGAGCTCGCCGATGTCTTCGGCGCGGCGCGGCGAGCGAGCGTATCGCGGGAGCTTAGCAAATTGCACGAAGAGACACGGCGCGGCACGCTCGCGGAGCTGGCCGCGCACTTCGCAGCGCATGAGCCTCGCGG
This sequence comes from uncultured Chryseobacterium sp., assembly GCA_964517255.1. GTDB lineage: Bacteria > Bacteroidota > Bacteroidia > Flavobacteriales_F > PHOS-HE28 > PHOS-HE28. The sequence goes on along the minus strand of CAZFBP010000051.1, from coordinate 1,442 downwards.
TGAATTCGTTGTCGTGGTGGGTGGAAGTGAATGACGGAGCGCGCATTTCGCAGTGAACCGCCGGGAGTCACCAACCTGCAACCTTCAACCTTCTACCCGCCGTAGCGCCTCGCGAAGGCGGTCAACCCTCAACCTCACGCAATGAAAGCCTGGACCCTCATCGCGCATGGTCAGCCCGAGCGTGCCTTCGCCCTGCGCGACCATCCGGATCCTCATCCGAAGCCGAATCAGGTCTTGATCCAATGCGAGGGCTTCGGCCTCAACTACGCCGATGCCATGGCCGTGCGCGGCCTCTACCGCGAAGCGCCGCCGCTGCCCAGCATCATCGGCTATGAGGTGGTGGGGCGCGTGGCGTGTCTTGGCGATGATGCGCCGAGAGAGCTTCTCGGCAAGCGTGTCGTGGCCATGACTCGGTTCGGTGGCTACGCGGAGATGGCGGTCACGGACCATCGCGCTTGCGCCGTGATCCCGGATGAGCTGACTGTTGGCGAGGCAGCCGCGCTCGCCACCCAGGGCAGCACGGCTTGGTACGCTGCGCGAGTGCTCTGTCCGTTGCATGCCGGAGAGCGCGTGCTGGTGCACAGCGCTGCGGGCGGCGTGGGAAGCCTGATCGTGCAACTCGCCGCTGCCGGAGGTTGCGAGGTGATCGGCGTGGTGGGCAGCAGCGCGAAGCGCGATCTGGTCCTCGGCCTCGGCGCTGCGCATTGCATCGACCGTAGCACCGGCGACTACGCCGTTCAGGCCAACCGCATCCTCGGGAAGGATCGGCTCAGCGCGGGCTTCAACGCTGTTGCCGGCGCCACCTTTGGCAAGGACATGCGCCTGCTCGGCAGCGGCGGACGTCTGGTGCTCTACGGCGGTGCTCAGCGCGGCGCTTTGGGCGCGTTGGGCACCTTGCGCTTCGTGTGGAGCATGGGTGCCGTGCTTCCCATCTTCCTCATGATGAAGAGCAAGAGCATCCTAGGAGTGAACATGCTCAAGCTCGGTGACCACCATCCGGATCTGATGGCGCGTTGCTTCCGGGAGGTGGTGAGCGCCCATGCGCGCGGTGAGGTGAAGCCGCACGTTCATGCCGAGCTGCCGCACGCGCAGCTGCCCGAAGCGCTCGGCGCTCTCTCGCGCGGGGCCACCATGGGGAAGGTGGCCATCCGCTGGTGAGCCTATTCCACCACGAATCGACACGCCACGCGCGGGCCATCGGCCATGCGCAACGCGTAAGCGCCCGGTTTCCATCCTTGCGTGTCGAACATCGCGCTTCCGCGCGCCACGGGCGTCTGCGCCATCAGCGCGCCGCGCGCATCGAAGACCTGAAGGGTGCCTGATGCCGGCAGCCCGGTGATGCTCACCATGCCGCTGGAAGGGTTCGGCGCGATCGCCATCTGCTGTTCCGGCGATGCCTCCTCCATTTGCGCTGCGCCGATCACGTTCACCGTGAAGTCCTT
>CAZFBP010000050.1:0-14392 GCA_964517255.1 uncultured Chryseobacterium sp. | reverse complement strand
GCCGGCGCCGATGAGCTCCGGCCTTCCTGCGGCCACGATGAGGATGTCGGCCTGCCGCGTGATGGCGGGCAGATCCACCGTGCGGCTGTGCGCGAGGGTGACCGTGCAATTTCCGGGCTCGGCGTTGCGGCTCATGAGGATGCTCATGGGCGTGCCCACGATGTGGCTGCGGCCCACCACCACGCAATGCCTGCCCACCGTGGGCACCTGGTAGTGGCGGAGCAATTCCACGATTCCGCTCGGGGTGGCGGGCAGGAAGCCATCGTGCCCCAGCACCATGTTGCCGATGCTCACCGGGTGGAAGCCATCGACATCCTTGGCGGGATCGATCGCCAGGGTGATCGCGTCGGCATCGAGGTGGCGCGGCAGCGGCAATTGCACAATGAAGCCGTCGAGGCCTGCATCCGCGTTGAGCGCATCGACCTGCGCGCGCAGTTGCTGTTGCGTGGTCTCGGTCGGAAGGCGGATCAGTGAGCTGCGGAAGCCGACGGCCTCGCACGCTTTCACCTTCGCCTCCACGTAGGTGCGGCTCGCCCCGTCGTCGCCCACGAGCACGGCGGCCAGATGCGGCGCATGGCCGCGCCTCACCTTCACGGCTGCGGCCTCGTGCGCGATCCGTGCCTTCAACGCGTCGGCGCAGGCCTTCCCGTCGAGCAGTTGATAGGTGCTCACCTCGCTCATGCCACAAGGCTACGAAATGCCGCGCAGGCTCAGCGGGTCGCTGCCCGTGGGCGCCGCATCACCCACACGTACATGTGCGAGCCCTTGCCCAGGGCCACCACGTCTTGCGCGGTCACCTCCCAGCCAGTGGCCTCCAGCGCTTGCACCTCGCGGAAGAAGTTCTGGATGTCGAGCGCGCCCTTGTCCATGTTGATCGGCTTCAGGTCAACCACCTTGGTCTCCACACCGGTGCCGAAGACGCCGAGCTTGCGGATGCCGGGCGAGAACTCGACCGAGGCGTAATCGAAGACGGTCTGCGCGCAAGCCGTGGGAGCCAGCGCGGCGAGGAGAAGCGTGAAGAGGAGGTGTCTCATGGGGCAAAGATGGCAGCCGCACCTTTGCCGCATGCGATGGCGCGTGTTGCTGAGTTGGCTGTGGCCCGTACGCGTTGCACGGATCCACGGAAAGCACGGCCCCTTGGAGGTGCGGTACGAAGCGGGGCGATTGGTGCTCAACAGCGCGCACGGCAACCAGTCCTTCGGGAGTTTGCACCGTGTGTGGCAGGAGGTGTTCGCGCGTAGCGGTGTGGCTGTGGATCCGCCCTCAAGCGTGCTGCTCCTGGGCCTCGGGGGCGGCAGCGTGCCCTTCATCCTGCGGCGTGAGCTGGGCCTCTCCTGCCCGATCACGGCCATCGAGCTGGACCCCGCCATGATCGCCGCTGGCCGGGCGCATTTCGGCCTGGACCGCGTCGCCGCGCTCCATGTGATCGAGGGCGATGCCACCGTGCAGGTGCATGCCTTGCACGAACGCTTCGACCTGGTGGTGGTGGACCTCTTCGACGACCTGGATCTGGCACGCGGCACCGACACCCTCGGCTTCGCACACGTCTTGCGCGATCGCTGCCAGGGCACGCTCTGCTTCAACACCGTGGGGCACGACCCGAACAGCCGCGCGCGCTGCGACCGGGTGGCGGCCAATCTGCGCCGGGTCTTCAACACAGTGGACGAATTGAGCTTGGAAGGCGTCAACAGGCTGTTCATCGCCCGTTGATAGCCGCCGTCGCCCCTCTTTCGCCGCAGGCCCCTGCGGTCCGACCTTTGCCAGCGGCCGCGCGCCCCAAGCCCCGGATGCCCAACAGGATAAGCTTCGCGATTGCTAGTTGCTCGCTGGGTTCAGCGCTAATGGCGCAGCCGGTCTGTTCCATCGCACTGGGTCCCGACACCACCATTTGCCAGGGGCAGACCGTGCAACTGAGCGGGCCGGCCGGCTTCCCCACCTACAATTGGAGCAACGGGGCCAACACCCAGGACATCACCGTTGGGGCGGCGGGCGTGTACACCTGCATGGCCAGCTATCCCACCGGAAACCTCGCCGTGAACCCGACCTTCAGCTTGGGCAACGCCGGTTTCACCAGCCAGTTCAATTACGCCCTTCCGCTCACTGCGGATGGCAACTACTGGATCGGCAGCAACGCCAATCTCTTCCACAGCCAGTGGCTGGGCACGGGCACTGGCCAATTCCTCATGGTGAACGCCGGCTGGATGCACGCCGGCTGGCGCTTCTGGTGCCAGACGCATCCGGTGTGCCCCGGGCAGACCTACACCATCAGCTTCAGGGCGATGACGCTCTCCAACCAGGGATCGCCCATCCTCGCCGTCTTCGTGAACAACCAATTCACCGGCACCGATTTCCAATTGGGCGCGCAAGGGGTATGGCAAGTCTGCTCCACCACCTGGACCGCCCCGGCCGGCGTGACCAGCGCCGATTTCTGCGTGCAGGTGAGCAGCGGCCACGGCGTGGGCAACGACTTCGGCTTCGATGACGCGAGCATATCGGCCACCATTTCGCTGAGCGACGATGTGGAGGTCTTCGTGACGCCGCTGCCCGCCTTCGACCTCGGGCCGGACCTGACCTTGTGCGATGGCCAATCCGCCACGCTTGATGCGACCGTGCCCAGCGGCACCTACCTCTGGCAGGACAACAGCACCGCGCCCACGCTCACGGTGAATTCAGCGGGCAGCTTCAACGTGACGGTGACCGCCAACAACTGCTCGGCCACCGATGCGGTGAACGTGGCCTACAACCCGCTGCCCGTCTTGAACCTGGGTCCCGACCTCGTGCTCTGCGATGGCGATGTGGCCGTGCTCGATGCCACGACACCGGGCGCCACCTACAGTTGGATGGACGGCAGCAGCGGCGCCACGCACGGGGTGAACGCACCGGGCGTTTACGGCGTGACCGTGACGGTGAATGGCTGCTCGGCTTACGATGAGGTGGATGTGGCCTACAACCCCTTGCCCGTGGTGGACCTCGGGCCCGATCAGCAAGTGTGCGCGGGCCAGCCCGTTCTCCTGGACGCCACGCTTGCGGGTGCCACTTACCTCTGGAGCGATGGCAGCACTGGACCCACGCTGAGCCCAACGACCACCGGCACGCATGCTGTGACCGTGACCCTGAACGGCTGCAGCGCCTCGGATGCGATGGACTTGGTAGTGGTGCCCGTCCCGGTGGTGAGCCTCGGACCCGACCAGATCCACTGCCCCGGCACGGCGATCACCTTGGATGCCACCACGGCCAACGCGAGCTACCTATGGAGCACCGGATCCACGGCGGCCTCCATCACCACGAGCACGCCCGGCACCTATTCCGTACAGGTGACGGTGAACGGATGCAGCGCCAGCGATGCGATGGACCTGGCGAACCACGCCTTGCCCGTCTTCACGCTCGGCCCGGACCAAGTGATCTGCGCTGGGCAATCAACCACGTTCAGCGCGAACGTGGCAAGCGCCACCTACCTGTGGAGCAATGGCTCTGGAGCGAACAGCATCAGCACCGGAACGGCCGGCGATTACTGGCTCGATGTGACAACCAACGGCTGCACCGTGCGTGATTCGGTCGCGCTGGCGGTGATGCCGCTGCCGACGGTGAACCTCGGCCCCGACTTCAGCCTCTGCCCCGCCACGAACGCCACGCTGAACGCGGCGGTTCCCGGCGGCAGCTACCTCTGGAGCACCGGCGCCAGCTCGGCGAGCATCATTGCGGGCCCCGGCAGCTACGATGTGACGGTGACAGCGAATGGTTGCAGCGCGAGCGATGCGATCGACATCGGCGCCTTCCCCGCCGCGCAGGTGAGCCTCGGCAACGACCTCACGCTCTGCCCCGGCGATCAAGTGCTGCTCGACGTGACGCAGCCCGGCGCCTCGTACCTCTGGCAGGATGCAAGCACCGGCGCCACCTACCTCGCGCAAGCCACGGGCAACGTGAGCGTGCAGCTCACCGACGCGAACGGATGCGTGGCCACTGACGCCATCACCGTATCGGTGCAGGCACCCACGTCGGTGAGCCTCGGGCCCGATGCGGTGATCTGCGCGGGCGATCAACTGCTGCTCGACGCCACCACCGCCGGCGCCACCGCCTACCTCTGGAGCACGGGCGCGGTGACCCCGACGATCACCGTGAGCACCTCCAACAACTACAGCGTGACGGTGACGCAGGGCTCCTGCACGGTGAGCGACGCGATCCAAGTGACGGCGCAGCCGCTGCCCGTGATCGACCTCGGCCCGGACCAGGCATTCTGCACCGGTGATCAGATCATCCTCGATGCCACGCTCGCCGGAGCCGCCTATGCGTGGAGCACGGGCGAGATCACGTCCTCCATCATCATCACGCAAGGAGGCGCGTACAGCGTGACGCTCACCAACGCGGCGGGCTGCGATTTCACGGACCAGATCACCCTCGTGGAGGCCACGCCCGATGCGCTCGACCTCGGTCCTGACGTGACGCTCTGCGCCGGGCAGAACGTGCAGTTCACAGCCGCGCTCCCCGGCGCCAGCTACCTGTGGAGCACCGGGTCCGCGGCGAATTCGATCACCGTGGGCGCCACAGGCACCTACTGGGTGGAAGCCACGCAGGGCCAATGCACGGTGAGCGACACGGTGGATGTGCTCGTGCAGCCCATGCCTTCCGCGCAGCTGCCGCCCGACCAAACACTCTGCGCCGGCGCGAGCCTCGTGCTCGATGCGCAATGGCCCGGAGCCACCTACGCCTGGAGCACCGGCGATGCCACGCCCAGCATCACCGTGAGCACCACTGGCAATTACAGCGTGGTGGTGGACCTGAACGGATGCACCGCATCAGACGCCATCGATGTGTCCTTCACCACCCCGCAGCCCTTCGACCTTGGCCCGGACCAGAGCCTCTGCGCGGGGCAACAAGCCGTGCTCTCGCCCGGCGTGATCGGCGGCGCCTACTTGTGGAGCACGGGCAGCGCGGCGAACTCCATCGCCGTGGCGAGCACCGGCACCTACTGGGTGCAGATCACCGAAGGCGCTTGCGTGAACAGTGACACGGTGCTGGTGGTGGTGATCGATCCCGGCGCGGTCAATCTCGGCAACGATGTCACGGCGTGCGACGGCCAGAGCGTGCTGCTCGATGCCACGCTGCCCAACGCCACTTATCTCTGGAGCACCGGTGCGACCACATCAACGCTGAGCGTGACGACGAACGGCACGTACAGCGTAACGGCGAGCGTGGGCGCGTGCAGCGCGAGCGATGATGTGGACGTCACCTTCAACCCGATCCCGGCCGTTGACATCGGGCCTGACCAATCGATCTGCCCCGGCGGAACCGCCACCTTCAGCGCCGCCACGCCGGGCGCCAGCTACCTCTGGCAGGATGGCAGCACGGGATCCACGTATTCCACATCGAGCGCGGAGACGGTGAGCGTCACCATCACCGTGCTGGGCTGCTCCTCTGGCGATGCCGCCGACGTGATCGCGCTCCCCGCTCCCATCGCCGACCTCGGCAACGACACCACGATCTGCGCGGGGGCGAGCCTCAGCCTGAGCACAGCGCAGCCCAACGCCACTTACGTCTGGAGCACCGGCAGCACCGCACCTTCGATCAGCGCGGACAGCGCGGGCACGTACAGTGTCACTGTGGATCTGAACGGATGCGTGGCGAGCGATGCGATCTCGGTCTCGGTTTTCGATCCCGATGAACTGGACTTGGGGCCCGACATCACCCTCTGCCCTGGCGAGAACGCAGTGCTCTCCTCCGCGCTCGCGGGGCAGTACGCGTGGAACACGGGATCCACGGCGAATACGATTTCGGTGGGCACCGCCGGCTTCTACTGGCTGGACATCACGCAGGGCGCGTGCCTCGCCACCGATACCGTGGTGATCGTGGTGGCGCCGCTGATCACCCCGGAGCTCGGCCCCTCGATCCGATTCTGCGAAGGCGATAGCGCCGAGCTGGGCGTGCTGGCCGGTTGGGCGAGCGTGCTGTGGAGCACCGGTGCGACCACGGATTCCATCGTGGTGAGCAGCAGCGGGAACTACAGCGTGACCCTGAGCCTGATGGGATGCACCGTGACCGATGCCGTGCAGGTGGTCGTGACGGCCTGGACCGATTCACTCTCGCTGGGCCGCGACAGCACCTTCTGCCCGAACGAGCCCTTGGTGCTCTCCACAGGCATCACCGACGCGAGCTTCCTGTGGAGCACCGGCAGCACGGATCCGAACATCGAGGTGAGCGCCCCCGGCATTTACAGCGTGCGTGTCACCGGGGAATGCATCGATGTGGAAGCCAGCATCCGCGTGACCGAAGGCCTGTGCGGTCCGTTGATCCACGTGCCCAACACCGTGACGCCCAACAACGACGGCAAGAATGATGCGTTCGGCGCGGTGTACTACGGCCCGCTGCGCGATTTCACGCTCGACATCTTCGACCGTTGGGGCGAGCGCATCGCCAGCCTCGACCACCCCGACAAGACCTGGGACTGCACGCGCGACGGCCAGCCCGTGCCCGACGGCGTGTACATCTGGAAGATCCGCTACCGCGCCCGCGCCGAGGATGGCGCCAAGGCCGAGGAGCTGATCGGCCATGTGAACGTGCTGCGCTAGGGCGCATCTCAAATTTGCTTTTGGCAGCGAGCGAGCGGGATTTCGCGTTCAGGCGAGGCGTCGAACCCGAGCATGGTCGGGTACTCTGTGAGGGCTTCGACAACGACGCATGGGCGCGAAAGACCCTCGCGGAGCCCGAAGGGCATTTTTGAGATGCGCTCTAGTCCAGCCCTTCCTCCTTCCAGATCATGCGGCCATCGTTAAGGCGCACGTAGCCGATCCGCTCATTGCGCTCCACGCGCGCAAGGTCGGCGCGAACGAGTTTCACCTGATCGTAGATCGGCGCAAGCACCTGCTTGCCTCGTGAATCAATCAAGCCGGTGCCGTGATCGCCTTCAGCCAGCCAGAGCCCATGCCCGGCCGGCGCAAGTGCGGTGTGCTTAAGGGACGCGCACTCCTTGCCCGTGCTATCGATGAGGCCGAAGAGCCCGCCGTTGCGAACGCGCGCGTAGCCGCCGCTCATCTCGAAGGCCTGGTCGTAGCGGGCATCGATCACCGTGGCGCCGCGGCGGTCGGCGTAGCCCCACTTGCCCTTATCGCGCCTTGCGACGGGCCGCACCGGCACCAAGGCACCGGTGGCGGGGCCGATGTCCACGAACGTGCAAGGGAACACGCGCTCATTGCGCGCGTTGATCAAGCAACGCTTCCCTTCGACCTGCACTTCGGCCAGGCCCGCGTTGAAATCGCCCCAGCTCGCCGCATCGTCGATGGCCTCATAGTCCAAGGGGACCCGCAACTGCCCTTTCCTATTGATGTAGCCGCAGCGCTTGCCCTCGATTACCAGCGCGAGGCTGTCCCGAAACGGACCGATGTGATCAAAGCGCAGCGGCGCGAGCAGATCGCCGAAAGGGCTCAGCAAGCCCATCTTCCCATCCTTGCGCACGCGGCTCGCGGCGCCCTCGAATCCCTCGATCCATTGGTACAGCGGCGGCACCACCACGTTGCCCTTGGCATCGATCGCGCCGAATGCGCCATCCACCTCCACCACGGCCAGTCCGTTGCGGAAGGTGCCTGCGGAGGCGAAGGTGAAGGGGATGACCTCCTCGCCGCGCGGATTGATGTAGCCGTGCTTGCCATCGCGGCTGGCATAGGCCAGGCCCTGGCTGAATTCGCCCACCTCATCGAACACCAGCGGCACCACCACGTCGCCGTTGCGGTCCACCGCGCCCACGCGGCCGGCGCGCTCCACCGTGCTGGTGCCCTCCACAGCGTCGCTCACCTCATCGTACTCGATCGGCACCACCACGCGGCCGCTTCGGTTGATGCTCCCCGTGCGGCCATTCCCGCCAACCAGCGCCTGCCCGCCCACGAAAGGCTCGGCCCATTCGAACTGGGCCTTGATGCGCTCGTTGCCTTCGTCGTCGATGTAGCCCCAGAGGCTGTCGCGCCGGAAGGGCAAGAGGGACAGGCTGGCCGTGTTATAGTCCTCCACCAGCTCGTCCACGAAGGGGTATTCGGGGAAGTCCTGCAGGAAGCGCGTGATGGAAGCGGCGCTCAGGTCGCGCGTGTACTGCTCGTAGATGGCGCGCCAGGCCTCGTTCACCTTGTGGCTGCGCGGGTTGGCGCGGATGAACGCGGTGTACTCCGCGATGGTGCGGCCGGGCGTGCTCAAACGGTGCACCTCCTCGTCGGCCTGCCGCGCCCACGGGCTCTCAGGATGCTCAGCGATGAAGGCTTGGAACGAAGCGAGGCTGCCATCGGCGGTGCGCTCGCGGTAGAGCGCCTCATTCCAGCGGCTGCGCGCCTCGAAAATCTCGCGCGCCTTGGGGTAGCGCTCGATGAACGCGGAGTAGGCCTGGGCGGTGTTCGCCTCGCGCGCCTCCTGGAAGGCGAGATGGTCGCGCACCAGGGTGGCCTCGGCGGCGAAGGGGCTCTGCACGTAGGCATCGAGATAGCGTTCGTAGGCGACGATGGTGTTGGCGGCCTTGACACGCTCCCACCCAAGCCGGAACGCATGGTTCTTCTGCGTCTCGATCGCCGCGTGGTCCACGCCCACACCGCCGATGCGCGCACGCTCCTTATCCGGCGCCATGGTGAAGGCGGCGTCGGCGCGCAGGATGAAGAGGTGGCAGGAGTCCTCGCTGAAGAAGGGGTTGTTGGCCCTCCCGCTGATCACGCTGAGGCCGTACCAGGCAGCGGCCGGATGGCGCTTGGCCTGTTGCCGGAAGATCCTGCGCGCAAGGAAGTAGTCGTGCACCTCCAGCGCCGCGAAGGCCTTCTCCAAGCGGCTCTTGAAGGGCAGCGATGCAGAGGCGTGGAGCGACGCGGCGAGGAGCAGTGCGGCGGGCAGGAGCCCGGCGCGATGGAGGTCATGGCGCATCGGGCACGAAGCTATCGGCGTCCAAGAGCGGGCTTCGCCACCTTTGCGCGCCGCAATCGACCGGCCCTTGTTGATGGAGCGCAGCACGACACGGATCGAACGGCATCTGACGGCGCGGAACGCACGCGCAGTGCTGGTCGTGCTCGCTGGCATCACCGCCTGCTTCCTATTCGCGCTCCGCGACGTGCGCATGGATTACGATTTCGAGAAGTTCTTCCCGAACGACGATCCGGAACTCGACCTCTACCTGGAGCATCGTGAGAGCCTGGGGCACGACAACGACTTCCTCCTCTTCGGCATCGAGCGTGCCGAAGGCGTCTTCCACGGGCCTTTGCTCACCAAGGTCGATTCGCTCGCCGCACGGCTGTCCCGCCTGCCGCGGGTGGAGCGCGTGCTCTCCCCCACGCGCCTCTCCGAACCGGTGATCACGCCGCTCGGCGCCTTCGAGGCACCCTGCCTGCGCTTCGGCTCGGACACGTTGCTGGCCATCGATTCCGCGCGCATCTGGGGCGACCCGCGCATCCGGGACTTCTTCTTCAACGACGCCGCCACGGCGATGCTGATCGCCTTGAATGCCGAGCCCAACCTGAGCAAGGCGCGATGCGATTCGCTCCTCGCCGACGTGCGGGCCACACTGGCCGGCCTTGGCATGGAGGATGTGCGCCTGGTCGGTCGCATCGTGGGGCAGGACCACTACATCCGCACCATGGTGCGCGAGACGCTGTTCTTCATCACCGTATCCGTTGCGCTTCTGGCCGTGTTCCTCTGGTTCGGTTTCCGGAGCGCGTACGGAGTATGGGTGCCCATCGCCGTTGTGGGCCTTGCGATTCTCTGGCAAGTGGGCGCCATGACCTTGATCGGGCGCCCGCTTGGCATCCTCACCATGCTGCTCCCGACCATCCTGTTCGTGGTGGGCATGAGCGACGCCGTGCACATCCTCGAATGCTACCTGGAGGAGATCCGCAATGGCGTGGAGCGCATCAAGGCCATCGCCATCACCTACCGCGAAGTGGGACTGCCCACTTTCCTCACCGCAATCACGAGCGCCATCGGCTTCGCAACGCTTGGCACTGCGAGCATCCCGCCGTTGCAGGAGTTCGGCCTCTTCACGGCCATCGGCGTCCTGGTGGCCTTCCTGCTCGCCTTCACCATGCTGCCCGCGTTGCTCGTGCTCATCGACCCCAGGCGCTTGTTGCCTGCCAAGGATCAAGGCTCACCTTGGGACTCGCGCCTTCCCCGGCTGTTCAAGGCCACCATCCGCCACCGGCGAAAGGTTCTGCTCGGTTTCGCAGCGGCGTGCGCGCTGGGCGCGCTCGGTGCATCGCGCATCAAGGTCAACAACTACTTGCTGGAGGACCTCGCGGACAACGACCCGATGAAGGAAGGCTTCCTGTGGTTCGAGGAGACCTTCGGAGGTGTTCGGCCCTTCGAGATGCGTATCGAAGTGAAGGACGAATCGCGCAGCATTTGGGATCTGCGCGTGCTCCGCGAGCTGGAGCAGGTGCAACGCCATGTGGATTCGGTGCAAGGCGTGGATGGCATCACCTCGCCGCTGACCGTGATGTACTCGCTGAATAAAGCCTTCAATGGCGGCGATGCGGCGTACTACAGCCTTCCTGCTGACAGCTTGGAGTGCGCGCGGATGGCCCGGCGCGTGAATCTGCTGGGCGCGCAGCTCCTCGGCCGCGTGGCGAGCGAAGATGGACGTTCAGGCCGGATGACCGGTCGCCAGGTGGATGAAGGCGGCTTCGTGCACAAGGCGAAGAACGCCGTGATGGCCGGATTCCTGGCGCAGGAAGCGGATACCAACCTTGTTCGCTTCCGGCAGACCGGCATGGCCTATTTGATTGACCGCAACAATGCCACGCTGAGCGCGCAGATGATCAGGGGCATGAGCCTGGCGATCGCGCTCACGGCCCTGATCATGCTCTGGTTCTTCCGCGATTGGCGCATGGTGCTGGTGGCGTTGATCCCCAACGTGGTTCCGCTGCTCCTCATCGCCGGGGTGATGGGATTCGCGGGCATCGACCTGAAGGTGAGCACAGCGATAATCTTCACCATCTCCTTCGGTATCGCCGAGGACGACACCATTCACATGCTGGCCGCGTTGCGGCAGCATCTGCGCGATGGGCGCACACCGGCCTATGCGCTCAAGCGCACGTACCTGCGCACGGGCAAGGCAGTCACCGTAACCACCCTGATGCTGCTGAGCGGCTTCGTCACCCTGGCGGGCAGCGTGTTCGCCAGCGTGCACTACATGGGCTTGCTCATCACGCTCACCCTGGCCTTCGCCTTCGTGGCCGAGTTGCTCCTGCTGCCGGCGTTGGTGATGCTGTTGCTGCGTCGCCGCTGAGGCCTTGGTGAGAACCGAAAGGGAAAGGGGCCGTCTCAAAAGAGGCGGCCCCTGATTCAATCCCGACCATGCTCAGCGCAGGCTCTCCCAGAGGCCTTTGAAGTCGGCCTCCTCCATGAAGTGGTCCTTGCCCAGCGCGGCGTACTGCTTCGCGCGGTCGCGCTGGCCCTTGCTGCTGAGGTAGTCCGCGTAACGGATCAGGGCGTTCTTCAAACCCTTCTTCTGGTCGGGCGGCAGCGTGCCGATATCGCCAGCGGCGGCGAGCACCTTATCGAATTCCTTCACGCTGAGCTCGGCCTCCTTGTTCAGGTTGCTCTTGTACTGGCACAGAGCCAGCATCAGCCACGGGCCAGGGTTCTCCGGGTAGTAGCCCACCATGCCGTCGAAGATCTGCTTGGCCTTGCTGATGCCCTTGGGGTCATCGAGCTGGTTCTCGCCGGCGGTGAAGTTCACCGCGTTCAACTCAGCCCAGAAGTCCTCGTAGTTGCTGAAGAACTCCTTGTCCTTGTCCTTCTTACGGTACTTCTCGGCCCACTTCACCGCATCGCGCGCGGCTTTCGGGTAATCCACGTTGTACTTCTCCAGCTTGCTCATCTCGTACAGGCACATGCTCACGTAGAGGAAGGGCAGCGCATCCTTCTTGGTCGCGTCGGCCTGGGTGTAGCCCTCGGCCTTGAAGATGCACTTCTCGTACTTCTCATCCACGAAGAGAACCAGCAGGTCCTCGTACACATGCTTCTGGGCGCTGGCCGCCATGGCCAGGAGGAATGCGCAAATGGTGATCAGCTTCTTCATGCTCGTTGAGTTTCGCGGCCGTTTGGCAACGGATGTGCCGAAGGTAGAGCGATGCCTGCAATCAGGCGTTTTCGCGCTTCATTTGCCGCTCTTGCTCCTGCCCCATCGCGGCCAGACCGACCCGTCCGTGCGCATCGACATCATCACCGTGCTGCCCGACCTGCTCACCAGCTGGCTGGGCGAGAGCATCCTGCAACGCGCACGGAACAGCGGGCTCGTGGAGATGCGCACGCATGACCTCCGGCAATGGAGCGTGGACAAGCACCGGCGCGTGGACGATTACCCCTTCGGCGGAGGCGCCGGCATGGTGATGCAGGTGGAGCCGATCGACAGGGCCATCACGGCGCTCAGAAGCGAGCGGGACTACGATGAGGTGATCTACATGAGCCCCGATGGCCGCTTGCTGGACCAGCCGCTGGTGAATGAACTGAGCACGAAGAGCAACCTGATCATCCTCTGCGGCCATTACAAAGGCGTGGATGAACGCGTGCGCGAGCACCTGATCACCCGCGAGGTGAGCATCGGCGACTACGTGCTCACAGGCGGGGAACTCGCGGCCGCCGTGCTCTGCGATGCGGTGATACGCCTGCTTCCCGGCGTGATCGGCGACGAGACCTCCGCCCTCACCGACAGCTTCCAGGACGGCCTGGTGGCGCCGCCCGCCTACAGCCGCCCTGCGGATTACAAAGGCTGGCGGGTGCCGGAGGTGCTCTTGAGCGGGCACCAGGCCCGGATCGATGAATGGCGCCATGCCCGGGCCGTGGAGCGCACCAAGCAGCGACGCCCCGGCCTTCTCGGCCCCGAGAGCGAAGGCTCAGCGGGCAAGTGAGCCGGAAAGATCCTTACTATTGCGGCCCCATTCCGGGACCGTATGTCCGGGGCACCGTCTCCGAACCGCTGGGCAACCCGCTAACACCCAAGGTCATGGACCGCATCAAGCAGATCGAGAAGGAGCTGGCCCCGCTCAAGGAAATGCCCGAGTTCAAGGCAGGAGACACCATCACGGTTCATTACAAGATCGTGGAGGGCAACAAGGAGCGCATCCAACAGTACCAAGGCGTGGTGATCCAGCGCAAGGGCAGCGGCAGCACCGCCACCTTCACCGTGCGGAAGATCAGCAACAACGTGGGCGTGGAGCGCATCTTCCCCATCTCCAGCCCCTTCATCGACCAGATCGAGGTGAACAAGCGCGGCGACGTGCGCCGTGCGCGCATCTTCTACCTGCGCGACCGTCGCGGCAAGAGCGCGCGCATCACCGAGAAGCGCCAAGCGCTGGCCGAAGAGTCCAAGTAGGCGATCAGGAGCTTCTGGAGACCGTCGGGCATAACCCGGCGGTCTTCTCGTTCCGGCCACCGGTACCTTGCCGCGCCTCGCGCTGTGACCAAGAGACGCATGCGTCGCTTCCTCATCATCCAGACCGCCTTCCTCGGCGATGCCGTGCTGGCCACCGCTCTGCTGGAGAAGCTCATCACCTTCCACCCCGACGCGGTAATCGATCTGGTGGTGCGCAAAGGCAACGAGGGTTTGTTCGATGGGCACCCGTTCCTGAACACGCTGCACGTCTGGGACAAGCGTTCCAGCAAGACGCGGAACCTGCTCAAGCTCATCGGCGAGCTGCGCAAGGCCGAATACGACCACATCATCAACTGCCAGCGCTTCTTCAGCACCGGCCTGATGACCGTGCTGGCGCGTGGCAAGGAGAAGATCGGCTACGACAAGAACCCGCTGAGTTTCCTGTTCACTCGGAAGATCAAGCACCTGATCGGGGATGGGCGCCATGAAGTGGACCGGCTGAATGCGCTGATCGAGCATCTGACCGATGGCAGTCGCCCAATGCCTGAGCTCCATCCTGAGCCGTGGGAACCCGATGACCTGAAAGACGGAATCGGCTTTGTCGGCAAAGGAGTTGAACGGGCATACGTCTGCATCGCGCCCGCATCGGTCTGGTTCACCAAGCAATGGCCGGAGCAGAGGTGGATCGAGTTGATCAGGGCATTGCCTGCGGAAAAGCGCGTGCTGCTGATCGGCGCACCGGGCGATGTACCATTATGCGAGCGCATCGCGGAAGCCGCTGGACGTGGTGAAGTGCTGGCGGGCAAACTCCCGCTGCTGGCCACTGCCGCCCTGATGAAAAGCGCCACGATGAACTACGTGAACGACAGCGCGCCCTTGCATATCGCCAGCGCGATGAATGCCCCGGTGACGGCCATCTTCTGCAGCACCGTGCCGGCCTTCGGCTTCGGGCCGCTTCGCGAGAACGGACGCGTTGTTGAGACCAGTGAGCAACTCGATTGCCGTCCCTGTGGATTGCACGGGCACAGCGCCTGCCCGAAGGGGCATTTCAGGTGCGCGATGGGGATT
>CAZFBP010000049.1:6022-14408 GCA_964517255.1 uncultured Chryseobacterium sp. | reverse complement strand
GGAAGGTCGGAGAGGTCCACACGGCCCACTTGCAGCTCCACGGCATTGGGAAAAGTGCTCTGGTCGAACTTGCCATCGCCGGGCACATTGGTGTTCTGCGGGCGCTGCATGCCGCCGCTGTTCACCGTGTTGTCCGTCCAGTTGCCATCGATCTCGCCGTAATAGCCGTCGCAGGGCCATGCGCCGCTGTGCTCGCCATGGCCATCGGGATTCTGATTGCCCGAGTACGGCACGGGCACGTGGCCGATGATGTACACGGCCTTCACATTGGCGGGGTCGCTGTTGAAGTGCGATGCCACGATGCTCTTCACGCTCGGGACCGTTGCGGCAGGCGAGACATCGGAGCGAAGAACGCCCCATCCATCGGCACGGAGGTCCTGCTCCAATTGCAGCAGTTCACTGCTCAGCGATGGCGCGATGGTGTTATCCACGAGCAGCACCACTTTGCCGCGATAGTCCACCGGCGGCACTTCGATGCCCGTGCAGATGTAGCCGTTGCCGCTCACGCCATTGCTCACGCGCACCACGCGGTACTCGTACGCCACGCCCACGGAAACGTTGTTGTCCTGCCAGCTCAGGTCATTCGCCGCAGGCGTGGCTATGGCGCTGCCCCAGCTAGTGCCGCTCTTGAGCTTGCGGTAGATGGTGAAGCCGGTGGTGCCGCCCATCGTGGGCCAGGCCAGCGTGATGCGCGGCGGTGAGGCCTGCACGGTGGCGCTGATCTGCACGGCGGCGCGCTGCGAACTGGTCTGGGCCAGCGCGAGCGCGGCGATGAGC
Organism: uncultured Chryseobacterium sp.; assembly: GCA_964517255.1. GTDB lineage: Bacteria > Bacteroidota > Bacteroidia > Flavobacteriales_F > PHOS-HE28 > PHOS-HE28. The sequence goes on along the minus strand of CAZFBP010000049.1, from coordinate 13,631 downwards.
ACGAAAGAAGGAGCAAGCAGGAGTCGCTTCATGGCACGCGGATGTTGGATCGGCGCAGCCTCATCCATCCGTTGCCGTGGGCCAGGAGCGTCGCGAGGCAGCGCGATCGATCCGCGGAGGGGTGGTGCTGAACCGCGGCCTTCTACCCGAATCGTCGGTGTACGGTTTCACGAGGTGCTCCGTGCGGCTAAACCAGGCATGAACGCGGTGGCGCAGCGCATCAATCGACAGCGGCAGGAAATGTGAAGCTCAGTAGCGCACCACGCGCGCGCGCGCCAACGGCCGGCCCTCGCCATCGAGCAGCACGATCGCGTAGCTGCCCTGGGCCAGCCCGCTCATATCGACCTCCTTGGCGAAAGGCAGCGCGCGCACCACGGCGCCGGGCGCGTCTAGCAGCACGATGCTCGTGGCGCCAGGAAAGGAGGATATCCGCACGAGGCCCGTGGTCGGATTGGGATGCACGCGCAGCGCGGGCAATGAGCCGTGCTCCATGATACCGATGTCGTCGCAGGCGTCGCCGAGGCCGTTGCCGTTCAAGTCAATCTGATCCGGGTTCGGCACCCACGGGCAGTTGTCGCAGACATCGCCGACTTCGTCCTGATCGAAATCGCCTTGCGACGCGTTCGCAATGGACGGGCAGTTATCGATGCAATCGGCGATCAGGTCTCCGTCGGCATCGGGATTCGGCGTGATGCCCGTGGTGCCGCCCGCGCATTGCCCGCAGGCATCGATGAAGGCGGTGCCGTTGATCACCCCGGCGCAATCAACCATCAACCCGATGCAATCGCAGCCCAAGGTCCATGCGTCGCTCACAGTGCTCGGAATGCCGTCATCGCACGGGGTGCCGGGCAGCGCCATCCCGCCGGCCACGCCCAGGCAGTCGTAGGCCTCACCGATGCACAGGCAGGCGCTCGTCCACGCATCGTTGCCGGTGGCCGCATTGCCATCGTCGCAGGGCGTGCCCGGCAGCTCTGGCCCTCCGGGCTCACCTTCGCAATCCAGCAGCATGCCCACGCAATCGCAATTGGCGGTGAAGAAGTCGTTCGCGGTGGCCGCATTGCCATCGTCGCAGGGCGTGCCCGGCAGGTTCGGCCCCGCCAGGATGCCGAGGCAATCCGGAGAGAGGCCCATGCAATCGCAGCCATCGCTCCAGGTATCCTGCACGGAGAGTGGGTCGCCATCGTCGCAGGGGGTGCCGGGCAGCGCGGTTCCGCCGGGCGCTCCCTGGCAATCGTAGTAGAGGCCGGCGCAGGTGCAGTCGCTCTGCCAGGTGTCGTTGCCGGTGAAGACGTTGCCGTCGTTGCACGGCGTTCCGGGGAGCGCGTTCCCGCCAAGCGTGCCTTCGCAATCGATCACGATGCCCAAGCAAATGCAGTCGCCCTGCCAGGTGTCGTTGCCCGTTGAGGGGTCGCCATCATCGCATCCTGATCCCGGCAGCGCGAATCCTCCTGCGATTCCTTCGCAATCGATCAACAGGCCCGCGCATTCGCAATCGGCGCCCCAGCTGTCGTTGCCCGTGAGCGGGTCGCCATCGTCGCATGGCGTGCCAATCGTATCCGTGCCACCGGGTTGGCCAAGGCAATCAAGCGGGAGTCCAGCGCAGTCGCATGCGGCCGTCCACGCATCGTTGCCGGTGCTCGCGTCACCATCATCGCAGGGCGAGCCGGGCAGCGCCGGGCCGCCGATCACGCCGAGGCAATCGATCGCTTCGCCCGCGCAGGTGCAATCGGTGCCCCACGCATCGTTGCCGGTGGAGGTATCGCCGTCATCGCAGGGTGTGCCGGGCCATGCCGATCCACCCGGAATGCCCGCGCAATCGATCAGCAGCCCCGCGCAGGTGCAGTCGCTCTGCCAAACGTCATCGCCGGTCTGTGGGTCGCCATCATCGCAGGGCGAACCAGGCCACGAGCTACCGCCGGGGCTTCCCGCGCAATCCACGGGCAGGCCTGCGCAGTCGCAGTCATTCTGCCATAGGTCGTTGCCGGTCTGCGGGTCGCCATCATCGCACGGAGCCCCCGGAAGCGCGCTTCCACCGGGCACGCCCGCGCAATCGATCGGCAAGCCGAAGCACTCGCACTGCACGTTCCACGCATCGTTCCCTGTTGAAGCGTCGTTGTCGTCGCACGCCGTGCCGGGCAGTGCAGGACCATCGATCACGCCTTCGCAATCCAGGCTCACGGGATCGCCGGCGCAGAGGCAATCGGTCCCAAACGCGTCGTTGATGGTGAGGGCCATGGCATCGTCGCACGGCGCTCCGGGCAGGGCGCTTCCTCCGGGAATGCCGAGGCAATCGATCAACACGCCGGCGCAGGTACAGTCGCTCTGCCACGTATCGCTGCCGGTTGTGGCATTACCGTCATCGCACGGCGTGCCGGGCAGCGCGCTTCCGCCGGGCACGCCCATGCAGTCGAACGCAAGGCCTGCGCAGGTGCAGTCGCTCTGCCAGGTGTCGTTGCCGGTTGCCGCGTTGCCATCGTCGCATGGCGAGCCCGGCATAGCTGTTCCGCCTGGAACGCCTTGGCAATCGAGCGGTGGCAGCGCATACGCCACGCACAAGCGCGCGGCGCGTGCGGGATCCTGGTCCCAGCTCCAGCTCGACCGCCGTCCCACTCCCTCCACGAAGGCCACCACGCTGTTACCCGCCGCCCATCCCGGACGATTGATCACTGATTGCACGATGCCGGCGAGGTTCGGCGTGCGCTGCGCGATGCCGCTCTGGTTGGCGGTGGGCCACAGGGGTGGCGACCAAGGCACGGTGGCCGTGCGCGGACGCTGCGAGAAGTTGAAGGGCGTCCAGCCGAGTGAGGCGGCGTCGTCAGCGTCCTGCAAAGAGACCTGCAGCGCGCATGGATTCAAACCGCTGGTTCCGCGTGAGGTGAACTGCACGTGCGCGCTCACGACGGTGGCGCCCGGCGGCACGCTCACGCCGGTGAATCGCAGCGCCACGAACTGGTTGCCCCTCCACGGATTCGGCTCACCGTCGAAGACCAAGTCGATCGCGCCGGTGCTGTTGTAGATGTTGCCGTTGCTGGCCTCTTCGCCATCGGGATTCGGCGAGCCGGTGAGCGTGAAGCACGCGCTCACATCGATGCAGTCGTCGTTTCCGCCGCACACGCCGCAGTTGTCGATCACGGCACCGCCGCCCGGCACGCCATTGCAATCGATCAGCAGGCCCGTGCATTGGCAGCTGGCACTCCAGGTGTCGTTGCCCGTGAGCGGATCACCATCACTGCATGGCGATCCAGGCACGGCCGTTCCATTGGGCACGCCCAGGCAATCAACCGTCTGGCCGACGCACTGGCATTGCGCGGTCCACGCATCGTTCACGGTGAGCGTGTTATCGTCGTTGCAGGGCGAACCGGGCGAAGCGCCCCCGCCCGCCACGCCGAGGCAATCGATCACCTGGCCGATGCACTGGCACTGCGCGCTCCAGGCGTCGTTGCCGGTGGCCGCGTTGTTGTCGTCGCAAGCGGTCCCTGGCAGCGCGCTTCCGCCAGCCACGCCCAGGCAATCCACCAGCTGACCTGCGCATTGGCAATTCGCGCCGATCACATCATTGATGGTCGCGCTGTTCCCGTCGTTGCACGCCGCGCCCGGCTCGGGATTGCCGCAACCGCATTGGCCCGGTGCGATCTTGTTGGGGTCGAGGGGACAGCCATCCAGCGCGTTGCAAGTGCCGTCTCCGTCGGTGTCGCCGCTATTCGTTCCAACGCACTGGCAGCTCGGGCTCCACGCATCGTTGGTGGTGCACGCATTGCCGTCGTTGCACGGCGAGCCGGGCAAAGCGCTTCCGCCGGTCACGCCGAGGCAATCGGTCACCACTTGGTTCAGCGTGGCCTGCCCGAAGGCGCCCAGGCTCAGGTTCCAATAGCTGCCGCTGGGCGATACCTGCAGCTTGAGCGCGCGCACCATGTAGCGCACGGTGCCGTTGAGCCCGGTCGTGTTGTCCACGAAGCTGGTCCCGTTCACCGCCGTCGTGGTCCGCCGCTCCCATTGTTGCGTGGCGTTGCTGAAGCGATGGACGTGGTAGCCCGCGAGGCCCGTTTCCGGCGAGGCGGTCCAGCTCACCGTGGTGCTGATGCCGTTGGTGGAGCTGGCCGCCACGTTGCCCGGCGGAGCAACGATGTGCATGCGCAATGAAGGGTCGCCGAGCAAGGAGACGTGGACGCGGCCGGGCTGCGGATTAGCGGGCTCATAGTGTCCGTTGCCGTTGTTCTGCGTGGTCACGGTGGCGAAGCCGATGGTCTCGCCCAGGCCCATGTGGTGGAAGTACCAATTGGGATAGCCTGCCCAGAAATTCGAGAGCGTGGTTCCTGATGCGAGCGATGCGCGCATCAGGTTGTTGGTGAAGTCCCAATCGCCGAAGTAACTGCCGAAGAGGATGGTGAAGATGGCCTGCGGACTGCTGCTGGCGAATTGCTCGGTGCTGCTCACGCCGTTCGCGTTGGTCCACCATCCGCCGCCGCAGCCATAGCTCCACAGGTGGCTGCCGCTGGCCAGCGCGGTGTGGTAGTCGCCCGCCACCACATTGCTCGGATGCACCAGCGGCGCGAAACCGCGCCAGCCGTTCTGCGAGAAGGCATCGCCGTAGCCGGTGAAATTGTCATCGATCACGGCGCGCTCCACCGAAGTGAGCTGCTTCACCTTCCATTGGTGGAGCCGGTTGAGGTAGTTCGCGGTGAGCTGCGTCTCGCTCTGCGAGAAAGCGGGCAGGTCGTAGAAATCAATGCGGCCCACCTGCAGCTCCACGGCAGTGGGGATGATGGTCTGATCGAACTTGCCATCGCCCGGCACGTTGTGGTTGCGGGTCCAGGCCGCGGAGGTGCTGTTCACCGTGTTGTCCGTCCACGTGCCGTTCATCTCGCCGTAGTAAGCGTCGGCCACCCACGCGCCATAATGCTCGCCGTGCCCATCGGGCGCAAGGTTCCCGCTCATGGGGATGGGCACGTGCCCCAGGCACAACACCGCCTTCACGTTCGTCGGGTCCGCATTGTAGGCAGCGGTCACCAGCGCCTTGATGGTGGTCACCGGCGCCGTGCGGCTCACATCGTGGCGGATCACCGTGTAGCCATCGCCCTCGAAGTCCTGGATCAGCTGCGTGATCTGCGCGGCGAGCGGGCCCGTGAAGATGTCGTCAACGAGCAGCACCAATTTGCCACGCCCTTCCACCATCGCCAGCTCGATGCCCGCGTTCACGTACCCGTAGCCATTGCCCAGATTCGCGGTGGTGCGGATGATCTTGTACTCGTAGCTGGTGTTCACCGCCACGGTGTTGTCCACGTATTGCAATGCCGTGCCTCCCAGGGTCGCTATGGCCCCGCCCCAGGAGGTACCGCCCTTCAGCTTCCGGTACACGGTGTACCCGGTGACGTTGGAATGGCCAAGCCAATCCAGCGTAATGCGCGGTGGTGCGGCTTGCACGGTGGCCCACATCCGTACCGAGCGGTCGTGGCCCACGGTCTGACCTACGGAAGAAAGGTGCTGCAGCAGCGCCAGAATGAAGAGGGAAAGGCCGCGCTGGAGCATGCTTCCGGAAAAGGCCGCCGAAGATAGAAGGATGGCATTCCTGCGGCCTGAGGTCGGGCAGCAACGATGCGCCGCGCGCGAATCGAGCCACGCACCGCCCAGCCTCGATAAGGTATTGCGCACGAGCCAGGAAGCCCCTTGATGCGCGGCTACCTTCGGCCCGTTGCGGATAGGGAGCAACCTGCTTAGTGGCCAGCACGTTCCAAGGCATCTTTCGCAGCGAGGTTGGCTCAACCTCGGCCACATTCATTCACCATAGCCCCCGATGAGCATGCCTTCCGGCGCATCGACCCCACGCAACCTGTTCGACCTTCTTCACACATCCTTCGTGGACCGCACGTCGCAGCGCGCGCTCGTCGCGGATGACCTCACGCTGAGCTACGCGGAGCTTTCTTCAAGCCTCGACCGGGTGGCCGAACGGCTCCGCACCGAAGGCGTGCTCCAAGGCAGTACTGTGGGCCTGTGCCTGGAGCGATCGCTGGAGCTGATCGTGAGCGTGCTCGGAATCGTGAAGGCCGGCGCCGCCTATGTGCCCATCGACCCCACCTACCCCACCGAGCGCATCGCGGGCATGCTGGAGGATGCCAAGCCGCCCGTGGTAATCACCAGCAAGGCGCACCAGCATCTGTTCAAGGGCACGAGCGCCAAGGTCCTATTGATCGAAGAGATCGACATGGAGAACGGTCCTGTGCTCGAGGGTCCGTGCCCTGCGAAACCCGACGACCTGCTCTACGTGCTCTTCACCAGCGGAAGCACCGGCCGGCCCAAGGGCGTGGCCATGCACCATGCACCGCTGTCGAACCTGATCCAATGGCAGCTGCGCACCAGCGTTTGCAAAGAGGGTGATCGCACGCTGCAATTCGCTCCCATCAGCTTCGATGTGAGCTTCCAGGAGATCTTCACCACGCTCGCACAAGGCGGCACCTTGGTGCTGATCACCGACGAGGACCGCCTGAACAGCACGCAGCTCCTTCGCAAGATCATCGCGCAGAAGATCAACCGCATCATCGTGCCCTTCGTGGCGCTGCAGTACTTGGCCGAGGCCGTGGAGCGCACCGGTGAAGTCCCTTCTTCGTTGAAAGAAGTCTTCACCAGCGGCGAGCAACTGAAGATCACGCCCGCCATCGCGAACCTCTTCAAGCAGCTGCCCGGTTGCCGCTTCTGCAACCAGTACGGCCCCACCGAAGGTCACGTGGTGAGCGAGCTCGAGCTGAAAGGTGATCCATCCACCTGGCCCGCCTTGCCCAACATCGGCAGCGCCATCGACAACGTGAAGCTGTACGTGCTCGATGAGCAGATGAAGCCGGTGAAAAAGGGCGAAGAAGGTGAACTCTATCTCGGCGGCGCATGTGTGGCCAAAGGCTATATCGGTCGCGACGACCTTACGTCCGAGCGTTTTCTCGCGGATCCGTTCATCAACGGTGGCAGGATGTATCGCACCGGAGATCGAGCAGCGGAATTGCCGAACGGCGAGATCGATTACAAGGGCCGTATCGATGGCCAGGTAAAGGTGCGCGGCTACCGCATCGAACTGGGTGAAGTGGAAGTGGCCATGGAGAAGCACCCTGCGGTGGAGCAGGCCGTGGCCAACGTGCGTGAGGACCGGCCGGGCTTGAAACGCTTGATCGGCTACTACGTCGCGAAGATCGAGCTCAGCACCAACGAGATCCGTAAGCACCTCGCCTCCCTCCTGCCCGATTACATGCAGCCCTCCGCCTTTGTGGCCGTGAAGGAACTGCCCCGCACCCCCAGCGGCAAGATCGACCGCAAGGCTCTGCCCGCACCGGACGTGAAGCGCCCCGACCTCGATGTGGCCTTCGCCGCACCGACGACCAGCGTGCAGAAGACCCTCGCGAACGTGTGGGCCGACCTGCTCGGCATCGACCGCGTGGGCATCGACGACAACTTCTTCGACCTCGGCGGCAACTCGTTGCTGAGCATCCAGTGCGTGGCGCAGCTCGAAGGCCACGGCCTGAAGCTGCCCATCGTGAAGCTGTACCAGCACCCGACGATCAAGGCCTGCGCGGCATTCCTTGAGGGCGATGCCAGTGCGATCGCACCTTCCGAAATGGCCAAGGCGCGC
>CAZFBP010000049.1:0-5922 GCA_964517255.1 uncultured Chryseobacterium sp. | reverse complement strand
TTCTTCGGCGTGAACCCGAAGGTGGCCGCACTGATGGACCCGCAGCAACGCGTGTTCCTGGAGACCGCTTGGGCCGCGCTTGAGGATGCCGCGTACGATCCCGCGCAGTTCGCAGGCCTCATCGGCGTGTACGCCGGCATGGGCAACAACACCTACTTCACGCGCAACGTCATCGGCCATCCCGAGCTGATCGAGCAGGTCGGCGACTTCGCGGTGATGACCGCCAACGAGAAGGACTACATCGCCACGCGCCTTGCGTTCGAGTTCGATCTGCGCGGTCCGGCGTTGAGCATCCATACGGCATGCAGCACCTCGCTCGTCGCGATCGCACAGGCGTTCAAAGCGCTGCGCGATGGCGAATGCGACATGGCGCTGGCCGGTGGCATCGCGCTCACCGTGCCCTTCAACAGCGGCATCGTGTATAACGAGGGCGGTATGTACAGCCCCGACGGCAGCACGCGCACCTTCGACGCCAACGGCAAAGGCACCAGCTTCAGCGACGGCTGCGGCATCATCGTGCTGAAGCGACTCGACGATGCTGTGCGCGACAAGGATCATGTGTACGCGGTGATCAAGGGCGCAGCACTGAACAACGACGGCAGCGACAAGGCCAGCTTTACCGCGCCCAGCGTGCGTGGCCAGGCCGAGGTGATCGCCATGGCACAGGCCGATGCAGGCGTGAGCCCGAGCGAGATCACCTATGTGGAAACACATGGTACCGCGACACCGCTCGGCGACCCGATCGAAGTGGAGGCGCTGACGCTCGCGTTCGGCGGCAAGACCAATGGGCACCACTGCGTCATCGGCTCCATCAAGAGCAACATCGGCCACCTGACGCCCGCTGCTGGTGCTGCTGGTGTGATCAAGACAGCACTGGCGCTGCGCGAGGAAGTGATCCCGGCGAACGTGGGCTTCGAGACCCCGAACCCTGCGATCGACTTCGCGAACTCACCCTTCAGGGTATTGACCGAGAGCGAGGCCTGGCCACGCATGCCGGGCGCTCCACGCATCGCTGGTGTTTCCAGCTTCGGCGTGGGTGGAACGAATGCACACGTCATCCTCGCTGAGCCGCCGGTGGCCGTGGCCTCCAGCGCATCGAGGAGCAAGCAACTGTTCATGCTGAGCGCCAAAAGCAAGACCAGTCTCGATGCCATGACGGACAACCTCCGCACGTGGCTCGAAACACACCCGAAGGCTTCCTTGGCGGATGCAGCATACACGCTGCAAGTAGGCCGTCGCCACTTCAAGCATCGTCGCTTGATCGTGGGTGGAAGCCATGGTGAGGTGATTGAGGCCATCGCGAACAAGGATGCCCAGCTCATCGGCACGCGCGAACTGCACGAAGCCGCGCCCGGCGTGGTCTTCATGTTCCCCGGTCAGGGTTCGCAGTACGTGAACATGGGCCGCGACCTCTGCGAGAGCGAGCCCGTTTTCAAACAACACTTCGATCAGTCCTGTGAACTCTTCAGCAAAGAGCTCGGCACCGACCTCAAGGCCATCATCTTCCCGAAAGCCGGCGAAGAGGAGAAGGCCGCTGAGCAACTGAAGCAGACCATCTACACGCAGGCCTCGCTCTTCACCATGCACTACAGCCTTGCGAAGCTGTGGATGCACTGGGGCATCACGCCGGATGCGATGATGGGCCACAGCATCGGCGAGTTCGCCGCGGGCTGCCTGGCCGGTGTGTTCTCGCTGGAGGATGCCGTGAAGCTCGTGGCCAACCGCGGCCGCATGATGCAGGAACTGCCCGGTGGCAGCATGCTCAGCGTGCGTGCAGCGGAAGAGGATGTGGTGAAGAAACTCCCAGCCGGATGCAGCATCGCGGCGAACAATGGTCCGCAGTTGTGCGTGGCCAGCGGTCCGCACGAGACGATTGTGAAACTGCAGGCCGAACTGGAGCAGGATGGCATCACCTGCAAACTGCTCGTGACCAGCCACGCCTTCCACAGCCCCATGATGGATGCCATCGTGGAGCCTTACAAAAAGGTGGTGGAGAGCGTGAAGATGAGCGCGCCGCGCATCCCGATCGTCAGCACCGTCACCGCCGAATGGCTGAAGGACGACGAGGCCACTTCATCGAAGTATTGGAGCGATCACCTGCGCGCCACCGTGCGTTTCGCGCAAGCCGTGAAGTTCGCATGGACCGATGCCGATCGAGTGATGCTCGAAGTGGGTCCGCGCACGACCGCGACCACGCTTGCGCGCCAGCAAAGCACCGACAACAAGAAACAAGCAGCCGTACCCTCGCTGGGGGATAATGCAGGCAACGGCATTGAGCTCACGCAACTGCTGAAAGCCGTGGGTGGCCTGTGGCAGAGCGGCGTGCTCATCGACTGGAGCAAATTCCACGAGCGCGAGGAGCGGTGCCGCATCTCGATGCCGACCTACGCCTTCGAGCGCATCCGTCACTGGGTGGATCCCGTGGCGATGGTGGCCGACGGTGGCCGTGCCATTGCAAGCACCACGATCGAAGCGCCTGTTCCGAACAGTGGCGACGCGAACCTTTCCCCCAAGGAATCGCTGATCGCACAGATCAAGCATTTGCTGGAGGAGAGCTCAGGCCTTGAATTAGCCGAAGCCAGCAACGAGGAGACCTTCCTGGAAATGGGCCTCGATTCGCTCTTCCTGACGCAGGTGGCGACATCGTTGAGCAAGAAGTTCGGTGCGAAGATCTCGTTCCGTCAATTGAACGAGGAACTGCCGAACCTGGACAAGCTGGCGGACCATATCCTGCCCCGTTGGAACGGAGGTGGCGCGGCCGCAGGGGTCGACCATGGTCGACCCGCAGCCGCCGCAGCGCCTGCCGTGAATGCCCTGGAAGATGCCCCAGAGCTGAAGAAGGTCTTCGGTGCACAAGCGCGCATCAGCAAGGAGAAGGTGGACGACATGACGCCACAGCAGCGCGCGTGGTTCGATGCCTTCGTGAAGCGCTACGTGGCGAAGACCGCGAAGAGCAAGGCCTTCACCCAAGAGAACCGCAAGCCAATGGCCGACCCGCGCGTGGTCACCGGTTTCAAGCCGCAGACGAAGGAGCTCATCTACCAAGTGGTGGTGGACAAGAGCAGCGGCTGCCACCTCTGGGATATCGACGGCAACGAGTACGTGGACATCCTCAGCGGATTCGGTTCATCGATGTTCGGCTACATGCCCGACTTCATCAAGGAAGCCTGCCACAAGCAGATCGACACCAGCGTGGAGATCGGCCCGATGCACCCGCTCGCGGCGGAAGTATCGAAGCTGTTATGCGAACTCACTGGTGCTGAACGCGCAGCCGTCTGCAACACCGGATCCGAAGCCGTGCTGGGCGCGATGCGCATGGCCCGCACGGTCACCGGCCGAAGCCTGATCATCTCCTTCAGCGGCAGCTACCACGGCATCAACGATGAAGTGATCATCCGCGGCAGCAAGAGCAAGAAGAGCTACCCTGGTGCGCCCGGCATCATGCCGCAAGCCGTAGAGAACATGCTCGTGCTCGACTACGGCACGCCTGAGAGCCTCGAGATCATCAAGCAGCGTTGCCACGAAGCAGCGGCCGTGCTCGTGGAACCGGTGCAGAGCCGTCGCATGGAGTTCCGCCCCGTGGACTTCCTCCGCGAGGTGCGCCGCATCACGCAGGAGAACGGCACAGCCCTGATCTTCGATGAGGTGATCACCGGCTTCCGCACGCACCAGAACGGCACGCAAGGGCTCTTCGGCATCCAAGCCGACATCGGCACTTACGGCAAAGTGATCGGCGGTGGCATGCCCGTGGGCGCCATGATCGGCAAGAGCGAATGGATGGACGCCCTCGACGGCGGCCATTGGCAGTACGGCGATGACAGCGTTCCCCCCGCAGGCGTCACCTACTTCGCTGGCACCTTCGTTCGCCATCCGCTGACGATGGCCGCGATGAAGGCCTCGCTGGTGTACATGAAGAATGAAGGGCCAGCCCTGCAAGAGCGCCTGAACACGGTGACCGAGGACATGGTCGCTCGCGTGAACGGCCTCTTCGATCAGTACCAGCTCCCCTACCGCTGGGTGAACTTCGGCAGCGCCTTCAAGACCAAGTACGACGAGAGCGTCAACTACACCGAGCTCTTCTTCATGTTGATGCGCTACAACGGGGTGCACGTCCTGGATTTCCCGCACTTCATCACCACTGCGCACACCGCGGCCGACATCGCGTTCATCATCAGCGCGGTGGAGAAGACCTGCAAGGAGCTGCGTGAGAGCGGCTTCATGCCGGAGCGCACCTACCCGATCCCCACGGTGAACAGCGTGCTGGGCGGGCATGTGCGCAAGCTGAGCGAGCGCGTGATCAGCGCAATGGAGCCGCCGGTGGCCGGCGCACGCATGGGCCGAACACCCAAGGGCGAGCCCGCGTGGTTCGTGCCTGACCCGAAGCGTGAAGGCAAGTACCTCATGGTTGAATCGGACGAGAACTGAGCGAGCACAATGGAGAAGTTCATCCAAGAACCCCGATTCGTCGCCGTTGACTTCGACCCCTTCACCGGGCCGGCCATCGAGCGCACCATTCCCACCACGGAAGCGCAACGCGAAGTGCTCACCGCCTCCGAGATGGGCGTTGACGCGAGCTGCGCCTACAACGAGAGCGTTTCCCTCGAACTGAAAGGAACGCTCGACCAAGCCGCCACCGAGCGCGCGATGCATGAGCTGGTGAGGCGCCACGAATCGCTGCGCGCCACGCTGAATGCGAGCGGCACGCGCATGCTGGTGACCGATGAAGTGCGCTTCGACCTGCCCTTCACAGACCTGTCTTCGCTCAGCGAAGCAGAGCGCACCAAGCAGATCGACGCCATCGCGCAGAAGGACATGACCACGCCCTTCGACCTGCGCAACGGCCCACTCTTCCGCGCGCAGCTGATCAAGGTCGCGAGCGACGCGCATCTTCTTCGGCTGTGCGGCCACCACGTGGTGTGCGACGGATGGAGCCTCGGCATCATGATGGCCGAGATCAGCGCGCTGTACAATGCCGCGAAGAGTGGTGGCGCGCCGAAACTCCCCGAAGCGAGCACCTTCAGCGAGTACAGCCTCGCGACGATCGACTTCGCGAAGAGTCCTGATCACGCATCCGTTGAGCGCTTCTGGCTCGATCTCTACAAAGGGTCCGTCCCACGCCTCGACCTGCCCACGGACCGCCCACGGCCGAAACAGAAGACCTACAAGGGCAATCGTTTGGACCTGCACCTCTCGCAGGAGCATGTGAGAGGGCTGAAGGAAGTGGCCACGCGCAGCGGGGCCAGCTTCGTCACCACGCTGATGACCACCTTCGAGGTGCTGCTGTACAAGCTCACCGGCGACAGCGATATCGTGGTTGGCCTGCCCGCCGCAGGTCAGAGCGACCTGGGCATGAAGTATCTCGTGGGCCATTGCGTGAACCTGCTCGCATTGCGGAGCCGCATCGACGAGGAACAGGCCTTCATCGAGCACTTGAAGGCGCGTCGCACCGGTGTGCTCGATGCCTTCGACAACCAGAAGTACACCTTCGGCACCCTGCTGCGGAAGCTGAACGTGCCGCGCGAACCCGGCCGCATCCCGCTCTGTCCGGTCGTGTTCAACATCGACATGAACATGGACGATGGCGTGGCCTTCGATGGGCTTCAACATCGATTCATCAGCAACCCGCGGGCCTTCGAGAACTTCGAGCTCTTCCTCAACGCTACGGGTAACGAAGGACACCTCACCCTTGAGTGGAGCTACAACACCGACCTGTTCGATGAGCGCACGGTGCGTAGCTGGATGGATCAACTCATCCTGCTCGTCGAGCGCATCAGCAAGGCGCCATCAGCTCCCATCGCTGACCTCATCGGCGATGCTTCGATCACCGGTGAACAGCAGATGCCCCGGCCGGAATGGGCCGGACGCACCAAGGCCTATCCGAAGTCGGATATCGGCAGCATCTTCGATGATGTCGCGAGGAAA
>CAZFBP010000048.1:7594-14410 GCA_964517255.1 uncultured Chryseobacterium sp. | reverse complement strand
CGGCACGACCTGGCGGAGGGACAGGTGCTGCGCTTCAGCCGTGCGCCGGTTGCCTTCGAGCGATTCGATCGCGACACCGTGGCGCGGCTGGATCCGGGCACCAGCGTCGGGAACTGGCAAGTGGACGAATGGCTGCCGAAGGACTCCTTGGGCTGGCTGCTGGCGGAGCGTGAATTCGGCATCGTCTTCCAATGGCCGCTCCGCGAACTCGCCATCACCGAGGATGACATCATGGAAGCGGTGATCGAGGTGGATGGCTTCGACGCTGGCACCGATGCCGCGCTGGTGGCCGAATTGCGCGTGGCGGACAGCGTGCTCTTCTACCGGACCGGCGAGCTACAACCGCTGACGCGACCGAGCGGAACCGCGGCCCTGGTGGTGGCAGTGAGCCCTTCGTACCTCAGCACCCACCGTGATATTGAACTGCGCGCCTACATCCACAATCGCAGCAAGGGCCCATTGCGCGTGCGTAGCTTCATGATCCTGCGCCGCGAGGCGAACCCGGTGCGCGATGCGGTGCTGGAACCCGTGCCGTGGCTGGGACGATTCCCGCCTAAATGAGCGAAGGCCGCGCGTGGCGGCCTTCGTGATGCGCAAACGCCGAATGGTCAGAGCTTCACCGTGAGGCCGATGCCCAACGTCTCCTTGAATTGCGTGGCCGGGCCGGTGTAGGGAACGCCGTCGCCATCCTTCTTGGGCAGGTTGGTGTCGTGATCGTAGAGCAGCAAGGTGTTCAGCGTGGCGCCGAGCCAACTGTTCACCTTGAAGGTCCAGAGCGTTTCCCAGGTCACGTCCACATTGCCAGGCTCGCGCAGGTAGTTGCTGAAGAGATCGCCGCGCGTCATGAAGCTGATGTTCTTGGCGAGGTCGGTCTTGTACATGAAGCGCAGGTAACCGCCGGCCTCGAGCTCGGTGGTGCTGCCATTCTTCACGCCGAATACGCGAAGCTCCGGGTCGGTGCTTCCGCCCCAGAGCAGCTTGTCGTTCACGATGACCATGCGCGCGGTAGCAGGCGAGATGAACACCGAGAAGTTGTCGTTCGGCTTGTAATCCAGACCGAGGCCGAGCAAGGCGTAGCCTGGCGCCAGGAAGTTGGAGATGCGGTCGCCGCTGGTATTGAAGCCTTCGGTGAACTGCGTGCGGAACTGGAAGACTCCGGCCAAGTACCAGTGCTTGCCCAGGTCGTAGCCGTACTTGCTGTTCAGCTCGATGCGGTCATCGGTCTTGGTGGGGTCGGCATCCTCGATCTGCTGGCCACCGAATGCGAGCACGAGGCTGTTGTCCCACGCTTTGCGCCCGCTCTTCCAATTGGCAGCCCCGTTGAACATGGCGATGCCGCTCAAGGTGTTGAAGCCGCCGGCCGCCCAGTTGGTGAGGCTCACTTGCGTCATGTTGAGGGTGAAGACGCCGCTGCGCTGCCATTTGCCATCGAGGCTGTCGCTGGCATGGCGGGCCGCCGCTGCTGCCGAAGCGGCGTCGCGGGCCTTCTGGTCAATATCGTTCTGCGCGAAGGCGCTCGCAGCCATGAGAGCAAGCGCGGAGAGGAATGCAGTGCGAAGAGTCTTCATGGCTTGAACGTTCGTGAATTGGGCGCCGAAGATCGCTTGCCGATCGCAGCACTCGCAGAGAATCCTGCGATGGAGTCGCATGGATGGGTGTTGTTCGCAGGCACTCCCGCCTCGCGGAAGCCGTGAAGATATGCGCAATCAATCTCTCGTGGGCGCTATTGGATTCGAACCAACGACCCCCACCTTGTCAAGGTGGTGCTCTGAACCAGCTGAGCTAAGCGCCCGGAACATTCCCTCTCGGAAACGGGTGGCGAATGTAGCCCGTCGGGCGAACATGTCCTCGGAACCATGACTTCCTCAAGGCTCGTCTATCGCGGCCGCGAGGTTGTTCATCGCCGTCACGTTGTTCGGGCCGCCGCCCATGGCCACGGAATTCGTGAGCAGGTCAAGGCCCATGTGCAGAATGGCCACATCCAGCTTGGCATCGAGGGTCACCGTGCCTCCATTCACGTCTTGATGGAAGTGGAAATGATCCTCGGTGAGCAGCGCATCCGTGGCGCAGTGGTAAGTGAAGGTGAGGTCCTCCGCATCGGCGAAGTCGCCATCGCCATTGCCGTCCACATGGCCTTCCATGTTCAGGAATTTGTAGCCTGCTGCGGGATTCTAGCTCCAATGCATTCCGGGGATGTTCAGCGGGTAGGCTGCCGTGGTGGGATCAGCATGGTTCACGCTGCTCTCCAGCCCCAGATTGAAATGCACCTCATGGATGTGGCCGCCGTTCATGGTGCCCAGGTCGAACGAGGCGTTGTGCGTGGCGCCATCGAAGGGCACCACTTTGTCGTGGAACTCGGCGACGGTACCGCCTGCATCATCCTGCAGATGGAAATCGGAAGCGTAGAACTTGAGCGTGGTGAACTGGATGGCGTGGCCCATGCCATCGGCGTAGATGCCGTTGATGTCGAAGTCATTCACGCCGTGCTTGAAATTGAAGCGGACGTTCACTGCGGCAGGGCTGCCTCCTCCGCCATGGTCGTGGCTGTCATCTTCATCCTTGTCGCGCTTGCAGGCGGCGAGGCTCAAGGCCGCGATGGCCAGGAGCGTGAGTTTGCTGGTGTTCATTGGTTGGTGTGCTGTTTCAGGTTTCTTGTTATGCCCACTACAAAGCGTTCGCGGTTGGGGATCATCTGCTCTCCCAGTTGACGCGCCACGGCGTACTGGAAGGCGCCTTGGAACCCCCACGAGCGCCACCACACGCGGAGCCCGGCGTGGGTGAATAGGGTGGAACTGCCGGTGCCGTCGATGGCATCGCCACCGTGCGCATCCCTGCCGGCCAGTTCGTGATACGCGCCCAAGGAGGGCAGCACTTTCCAATCGTCGCCGATGGCGAAGCGGCGGAAGATCTCGGCCGTGGTGCTCAGGCCGTGGCCCATCCGGTGCCCGTCATCCGTTGCGCCGTTGCGCCGACCGATCACCGTGACGGAGCCGCCGTTGCGCCCCCGGCGCACGCTGTACTCGATGCTGGCGAGCGCATCCCAGCTGCCGGTGCCGGGCTGCTGGTCGTGGGGCACCAACTCATCGTTGTAGCGCGCATCGTGCCGGCCCAGGGGCGCCTTGCCGCCAGCGCCGATCATGAGGCGATGCGCGGTGCGCTCGTCGGGTGTCCTGCACCGTGTGTTGGCCACCATGTAACGCGCCAGCAGCAACGGGTCGCCGATGCCGTAAACGTCGTTGGCGATCACGCCATCCACCGCGCGGTAGTTGTTCACGGCAGGCACGGATGCAAGGACCGCCAGCCGATCCGTGAGCCAGAGGTCGGCCCGCAGTTCCGCCACCATGTATAGCTCGTGGTGGTGCGTGTCGTTCGGCACCGCCGCATCGTGGCCGCCATGCTTGGCCAGGCTGAGCGTTCCGGGCAAGCTTCCCTCCAGCCGCCGGTAGCGGTACAGGAGCGAAACGGTCGATGTCCGGTCATGCGGTTGTATGCCGAGGAAGATCCCGCATACATCGCACGCCATCATCATGGATGGCATGAAGGCCACCCAAAGGGCGAGAATCGATTTCATGGGAAGGGTGTTTGGTTCAACGCATCGCGCCAAGAGGCGCATAGGCTGAACTAACCCAAGGCACGGGGTCCTCCGTTCCGGAATGGCCAGCGCTGAGAGACGCTCTGACGTGGGGGAACTGCTGCAAAGCCGCGACGCGAATCAAGGGCGCCACTTCAAACATGCTCTCCACGCCAGGCTCGGTGCGCACCTGGAGCCGCTCGCTTGGGAAGTCCGTGGCCGCCTCCTGCTCCAAGGCCCTGAGCTGCTTGCCCAGGTGGCATTGGCCATGGCAGGTGCGCATGGCCTCCACCACATCGCGCTGCACGCAGAGCTCGCGCTCGACGTACGCACGACGCGCTAGGAAATGCGCCACGAACAAGGAGGGCGCAAGCACCATGGCCGCATAGACGACCAACAAAGACGTGGAGAACAAGCGCAGCACGGCGCAAACGTACGATACAGGCGTAGCTCTGATCTGTTAAGCGTCACCCATTCCGAACATGCTCTTTTCTTTGATGCATGCACGCCGGACGTCGTTTCACCCTTCGCGAGGTCCTTTACTGGACCCGCCGCGACATCTACTTCTTCCTCTTCCTGGCCATCGTGCCAACCATACTCTATGAAGTGGTGGGCTTGAAGTGGCTCACCCTGCCCTGGGTGCCCATCGCGCTCGTGGGCACGGCGGTGGCCTTCATCACGGGCTTCCGGAACAATGCCTCGTATGATCGCTTGTGGGAGGCCCGTCAGATCTATGGAGCCCTCGTGAACAGCAGCCGTGCATGGGGCATCATGGTCATTGATTTCGTCACGGCTCGGCACGCCAGCGGCGGAATCGACCGCGCGGAACTGGCGCGCGCTCATTCCAGGCTGATCCACCGGCACATCGCCTGGCTGCACGCCTTGCGCTTTCAGCTTCGTCAGCCCCGCGATTGGGAGCATCTGATCAAGGCGTACAACCGCGAATACAGCAGATGGTACAAGATTGATGAGCGGACGAGCAAGCTGGAGGATGCGCTCCGCGGCGTGATCAGCGCTGAGGAGCAGTCGCGCGTGCTGCCGAAGAGCAATCCGGCCACGCAGCTGATCGCCGAGCAATCGCGCGATCTGCGCGAGCTGCTGGAGAAAGGCCTGATCGAGGACTTCCGACACATGGAGCTGGAGAAACTGCTGGTGGACCTGTACACCCAGCAGGGCAAGTGCGAACGCATCAAGAACTTCCCTTATCCGAGGCAATTCGGCACCTTGAACCTGATGTTCACGCGGCTCTTCATCAATCTTGTGCCCTTCGGCATGCTGGGGGAGTTCGCCAAGATGGGCGATGGCTTCATCTGGCTTACCATACCCTTCAGCGCGTTGGTGGCCTGGGTCTTCAACATGATGGAGCGCATCGGCGAGGCGAGCGAGAACCCGTTCGAGGGCGGAGCGAATGATGTTCCTGTCACGGCCATCACCCGCACCATTGAGATCGACCTGCGCGAGATGCTCGGCGAGAGGGACGTACCTCCGCCACTGAAGCCGGTGAACAACATCCTGATGTGAATGCGAGAGGGGCCTCGCGGCCCCTCTCTTGGATCAATCGTTCATCGCGGCTCACTCCTCCACCACCTCGAAGGGGATGGTGCGCACCACATCGCGGTGGAAGATGACCTCCGCCTCGTACTTGCCGGTGGACTTGATGGCATCGCCCTTGAGCTTGATGCTCTTGCGATCCACATCGAAGCCCATGGCCGTGAGGGCATCGGCGATCATGATGGTGTTCACGCTGCCGAAGATCCTGCCCTTCTCGCCCACCTTGGCGCCGATCTTCAGGGTCTTGCCCTCCACGCTGCCGGCCAGCGCCTCGGCGTCTGCCTTGATCTTGGCGAGCTTGTGCGAGCGCTGCTTCAGGGTCTCGCCGAGCTGCTTGCGCGCGCTCTCCGTGGCCACGGCGGCCAGGCCGCGCGGCAGCAGGAAATTGCGGGCATAGCCCTCGCGCACCTTCACCACGTCGTTGGCGTAGCCCAGGTTCTCCACGTCTTTCTTCAGGATGACTTGCATGGTCGTGCTCTTTGTGGAGGTTACTTCATCATGTCAGCCACGTACGGCATCAGGGCCAGGTGACGGCAGCGCTTGATGGCTTGTCCCACCTTACGCTGGTACTTGAGGCTGGTGCCTGTAAGGCGACGGGGCAGGATCTTGCCCTGCTCATTCACGAAGCGCAGCAGGAACTGCTCGTCCTTGTAATCGATGTAGGTGATCCCCATCTTCTTGAAGCGGCAGTACTTGGCCTTCTTCGTCTCGATGGCGATCGGGGTGAGGTAGCGGATCTCGCCGCCGGCGTTCTCTGTAGCCATGGTCTTAGGCGTTGGCGGTTTCAGCGGCCTCTTTCTTCTTGTTGCGCTTGCGCTCAGCAAAGGCCTGATGGTGCTTGTCCATCTTGGTCGTCAGGAAGCGGATCACGCGCTCATCGCGGTGATACTCGGTCTCGAGCTTGGCGACGAACTGGCTGTCCGCCTCGAACTCGATCAGGTGGTAGAAGCCCGTGGACTTCTTCTGGATGGGATACGCGAGCTTGCGCATCCCCCAGTTCTCTTCGTGGTGGACTTTGCCACGGCCTGTCTTGATCAGGTCTTTGAACTTCTTTACCGTCTCCTTTGCCTGGTCCTCAGACAAAACGGGTGTAAGGATGAAGACGGTCTCGTACCGGGTGGTCATGTTGACTATTCGGTTGGAAATGGGCCGCGAATGTAGGTCCTATCCCCTCACGAATCACTAGCCCCGACCTACCCGTGCGCGAAGCTTGGCCGGAAAGCGTTACGAGGCGCCCGATGCAATCTGAGGAGGCCTGCCATATCCCCCTGGCCAACAGGGCTTAATGCCACATGAGCCAGAAGACGATGATGCCCCCGAAATAGCCCAAGGCTGCCGGGAAGGCCATGCGGCGCAGGTACCAGAGGAAGTCGATGCCCAGGATACCCATGGTGGCCACACCGGCCGCAGAGCCGATGATGAGGATGCTGCCGCCCGTGCCGGCGCATAATGCCAGGAGTTCCCAGAACGAATGATCCACCGGGTATTGGGCCATGGGGTACATGCCCATGGCGGCGGCCACCAGAGGCACGTTGTCCACCACGGCGCTGAGCACACCGATAACCGTGTTCACGGCGTAGATGCTGCCCAACTGGGAATCGAGGAAATAGGCGGTGTCGGTCAGATGCCCCGCCACTTCCAGGCCCGCAACCGCCACCAGGATGCCCAGGAAGAAGAGGATGCTGCTGTGATCC
>CAZFBP010000048.1:0-7584 GCA_964517255.1 uncultured Chryseobacterium sp. | reverse complement strand
GGTCATCGCGTTGCGCTCCTGCCATTTCGGGTGACGCAGATGCAGAATCTCGGTGACCACCCAGAGCACGCCAAGGCCCAGCATGATTCCCATGAAGGGCGGCAGGTGCGTGTAGTTCTTGAAAATGGGCACGCCGAGCAAGGTGCCCAAGCCGAGGAAGAAGACCAAGTACTTCTCCCGGTTCGTCAATTCAGCAGAGCGATCGCCATTGCTCGGTTCCGGGAGATCGATCAGTTCCAGCTTCCCCTTTGACCGGAAACTGAGCCAGGCCAGCGGCAGAACCAGGCACACCAAGCTCGGAGCGATCAGCTTGGCCATGATGTTCACGGTGGTCACCTGCCCGCCGATCCAGAGCATGATGGTGGTCACATCACCGATGGGACTCCAGGCCCCACCAGCATTGGCGGCGATGATCACCAGGCCCGCGAAGGTCCAAAGGTCCTCTTTCTCCTTCACGAACTTGCGCAGCAGTGCGGCCATCACGATGGCGGTGGTCATGTTATCCAGCGCGGAACTGAGGAAGAAGGTGATGAAACCGATCATCCAGAGCAACGCCACCTTGTTCGTGCCCCGGATGCGGTCGGTGATCACGCGGAAGCCTTCGTGCGCATCCACCAGTTCAACAACGGTCATGGCGCCCAGCAGGAAGAAGAGGATGCTGGAAATGTCGCCCAGATGATGCTTCAGGTCCTCCACGAGCCCTTCGTGGGTATGGCCCATCTCGGCCGGGAAGAGATCGAGGTGGCCGACCATGAGCAGTACCCAGATGAGCACGCCCGTGAGCAACGCTGTGGCCGCCTTGTTGATGCGCAACGGGTGCTCCAGCGCGATGCACAGGTAACCGACGATGAAGATGATTCCAATCAGCGCGTACATGCAGGTTCGGTGTTTGACGGCGCAAATGTGGGCGCGCGTGCCGAATGCCCAAGCGCTTGAGTCTCGGAATACTTACCGACCAATGTTGATCACGGGGCCAATGGACGCCGTTCTGCATGGAGAACCTTCATCTCGCTTGCTGCGCGCCGCCCGCCGTTCTGGCGTAAATCAGAAGAGCGCCTTTCGGCGCTCTTCGATCGGGTGGTAGACCGGGCTTGAACCGGCGACCTCCGGAACCACAATCCGGCGCTCTAACCAACTGAGCTACAACCACCACGTTGCCGTGCCTCTCAGCTCCGGCCTGCTCATTCAAACAGGCCGCAAATATAGCCGGGGCATCCGGTCGCGTTAGTGCCGCCGCGTACTTTGCCGCAAGCCATGCACGTGCTCCTGCTGCCCAAGTGGTACCCTGGAAGGAACGACCCCCAACTGGGCGACTTCATCCGGAAGCAGGCTTTGGCTGCCGGTGGCTTCATGCGCATGAGCGTGCTGCATGTAGAAGGCGTGCGTGATCAGGCCGAGGCCTGCGTGGAGGAACTGAACGAGCACGATGGCGCTTGGGAATTGGCGGTGCGCTACCGTGCCAGTCAGTCGCGCTTCGCTCCTGCCCGCAAGGCAGCTAACCTCTGGCGTTACTGGAGGTCGGGCATGATGGGTTGGCGTCGGGTGCTTCGCGAACGCGGAATGCCGGACCTGCTGCACGCCTACATCATGATCCGGCCCGCAGTGCTCGCGTGGCAATTGAGCCGCAGGCACGGCGTGCCCTTCATCATCGCAGAACAGAGCAGCGAATACCTCGATGGGACGTTCTCGGGCAAGGCAGCGGTGGTCCGATCACTCAGCCGCTTCCTGTGCCGGAGGGCGAAGGCGATCATCGCCGTTTCCGCGCACCTCGGCGCCGCGCTCAAGGCCCACCGGCTCTGCGACCGGTTCACCGTGGTCCCCAACGTGGTGCCCGGCTTGGACCGAGCGTTGCCCCCGCGCGGCGAAGCAGGGCATTTCATGATGGTGGCCGATCTGGTGGATCGCACCAAGAACGTGAGCGGCGCCCTGCGCGCGCTCGCCAATGCGCGCGAGCGGGATGGGTGCTTGAGCCTCACCGTCATCGGCGATGGACCTGACCGGACGCTGCTTGAACGAATCGTTCACGATCTTGGCCTCGTGGGCCACGTGCGCTTCCTCGGCCGTCTTGCCAACGCGCAGGTCCTCGATCACATGAGCGCGGCATTCGCAGTCATCATCAACAGCAATGTGGAGACCTTCAGCGTGGTCACCGGTGAAGCGCTCGCGCAGGGCAAGCCGGTGATCGCCACGCGCTGCGGCGGACCCGAGGCCTTCATCACGGAGGAGAACGGGCGGCTCATCGAACCGCGAGACGATGCGGCCCTCGCCGCAGCCATGACCGATTTCGTGGCGATGGCCGAGGCATGGGACCCCGCTCGGATCCGCGACACGGTCGGCGACCGGTTCGGAACGGAAGCGGTGGGTCGTTCACTCACAAAGGCTTACTTCGACAGCATCGCATGAGCAATGGTGAGCTCCGCATCGTGATCGGCGAGGGCGCCGGCGTGCGCGCGTGGGAGGTGGAAGCCGTGCGCATGCTGATGGCCGTGCCCGGCGTTCGCATCCTTGGTTCATGGAACGCCGCACCAGCGATCGCCGAGGCGAGGCGTGCCTCGTGGAGCGAACGGCGCTTCCGGAAGCTCGAGCGATCGATCAGCCGGAATGAATTGCTCGACCATTCCCAACGTGGAATGAGAACGCTTGGCATCGCAGCGATCCGCGCGTTCGCTGATACGCCGTGCGACCTCGTGCTGCTGCTCGGCGGAACCGACTCATCCGCAGGTCACCCCTGCGCGTGGAGCTTCCGCCATGCCGATGGCGCCGGCCCGGACTCGGCCCTGCCCATGCTGCGCGAATGGGTCCATGGCATGCCGCATGGCCGTTTCCAGCTCATCGACGCAGGCACCCAGGAAACCATCCGTGAACTCTGCCTGCCGGTTACCGGCGATGCCACCGAATGCGTGGAACGAGCAGTGCGAACGGCGATGCGCTGGCCCTCCGATGCTGCGCGCGCGTGGATCGCTACGGGCGCCCGGCCACAGGGCGCCATGCCGGTCGCGTGCAAGCCCATTCCGATGCCCGGATTCCTGGACCTGCTGCGCGCGCGCTTCGGCGCTCAGCGCCGAGCCGCACAGGCCTCGTCCCGTTGGCGCGACGGCGATTGGAACATCGGGGTGCTGCACCAGCCCATGCATGCCTTGCTCGATGCGGCAGGAAGCCGCAACGTGCGCTGGCTGCCCAACCCCTCCAAGGGCATGTCGCGCATGGAACCTTTCGGCTACCTCGATGCGGAAGGCGATTTCAACGTGCTCTACCGCAAATGCTCGGCCTCCGGTAATGACGCCCGGATAGCCCGCTTGCGACCCAAGCCGGACAACATCCTCAAGCGTTCGCGCTCCATGATCGATTCCGTCGCGGATGCTTCCTATCCCTTCACGCTTCACCTCAATAGCGCCATGCACGCGGTGATCAGCGATCTCGAACATGAGCGCGTGCTCCTGATGAAGGTGAGCGCCGACAACAACGCCCTGACGGATCCGCTGGTGCTGTTGGAGGCGGCAATTCATGCGCCCACGCTGTTCGAGCATGAGGGGCGCTGGTGGCTGCTGGGCTCAAGCGACCCCGAGCCTGATGCCCTGCTGCGCGCCTTCCATAGCGAACGAGCGGAAGGCCCCTACGTCGAGCACGCGTGCTCACCGATGAAATGCGATGCGCGACACGCGCGCCCGGCGGGAACACCCTTCGTGCACGAGGGACAGCTCTACCGGCCCGCGCTCGATTGCACCAAGGCCAACGGCCCAGCGGTCTGGATCAATCGCGTGGACCGGCTCGATCCTGTGTGTTTCCACGAGACGCCGCTGCGCAGCATTGACGGCTTCGTGGCCACCGCCTACGGCCGAGGCGTGCGCACCATAAGCTCCATGGGCGAGGTGACCTTGGTGGATGGGCTGCGCAGCCCGGTGATCGCCGGCAAGCGGGCCAATGCCCAGCGCGGCCGGAGCAAGCGCCGCCGTCGCAGTCCATCCGACGACGACGACGACACATGACGATCGCGGCCATTGGCACCATTGCGACGCGCGTGGCCGTCGCGGCCATCAACCTGTTGATGGCCGCCGTGGCAGCGCGCATGCTCGGACTGGAGGGAGTGGGCCGCATGAGCCTGCTGGTGCTGGCCATCACGTTTGTCATGCTGCTCTGCAACGTGACCGCTGGCGGCCTGGTGTACCTGGAGCCTCGGCATGGCACGCGCACCTTGCGCTGGCTCTCCTACGGCTGGGCGCTCCTGGGGTGCGCGGCCGGTGCGCTCCTCGCCGAGCCTGCGGGGCTTGCCCCGGCAGGGCTGGGTCTTCATGTGGGCGCCATCGCCTTTCTGGAGTCCATCGCCACCACGCATGCCGCCTTGCTGCTGGGCCGTCAGCGCTTCGGCGCGCACAACGTCTTCACGGCGCTTCGTCCTGTACTGCTCCTGGCGGTCTTCAGCCTGCTCCTGCACCGCGACGGACCGGAGTTCAACGATTTCCTCGTCGCGCTCTACGCCGCTCACGGCGTTACCGCTTTGCTCAGCGGCGTGCTTGTGGCGCGCCTGCCGGCGCACCGCACCGATGCGGCCGCTGCATTGGTGGCCATGCTACGGCAAGGTCTTCCCGCGCAGGCCGCCAACGGAATGCAATTACTGAACTACCGCCTCTCCTACTTCCTGGTGCAGCGCTTCCACGGCGCGAGCGCGCTTGGGCTCTGGTCCATCACCACGCAATTGGCGGAGAGCGCCTGGCTGGCCCCGAAGAGCCTGGGGTCCGTGCTGTACGCGCGCGTGAGCAACACGGAGCAGGCGGATCGCCAGCGCGAGCTCACGCTCTCCGTGATGAAAGCCTCCGTCTCCCTGGCCCTGGTCGCCGCGCTTCTGCTCCTGGCGCTTCCAGAGAGCCTTTTCCAATGGGTGTTCGGACCGGAGGCGGAAGGGATCACCGGCCTGGTGCTGCTGCTCAGCCCGGGCCTCGTGGCCATGGCCGCATCGCAGGCGTTCAGTCACTTTTTCAGCGGGGTGGGCCGCGTGCACCACAACACCATCGCTTCAGGCATCGCCCTCGTGGCCACCGTTGCGCTCGGACTCTGGCTGATCCCCACCGAAGCGCAGCGCGGCGCCGCTATCGCCTCATCGGTTGCCTATGCCGTCGCCATCCTTTACCAGGCGATCCTCTTCAACCGCCGCACGGGGGCACGCTTCGTTGATTACCTGCCCGACCGGAGGGACGGCCAACGCGTCAAGAGGCTCTGGCGCTGGGTCACTGCTCGCTGAACTCCGCTCACGATAGGCTCGTGAGGTCCTCGATGCCCGGTGGCCTCCCCGTGGTGAAGCCTTCGCCATAGGTGGCCATGATGAGACGGCCCATCTCTCGGGCACGCCCTTCGAGAAATGGCAGGAAATCCGCCCGAGCGATGGGGCTGCTGGGCTCGGTGCTGCCCGGATTGTGGAATTGGGAGCGAAAGCAGCGAAGCGCTTCCATCTTCTTCTCCCAGAACGGCGTAATGTCGATCACCAGGTCCGGATCGATCCAGCGGTCCTGAACGGCGTGCAGAACTGTGGTGGGCCGCCATGCATCCTGCATCGTGCCTCCATGCTCCGTGCTCACTTTGCGCAACCCGCTCAAGAAGCAGGCACGCGCCACCAGGCTTGCTGCGCGGGCGTGGTCAGGGTGGCGGTCGCGCACGGCATTGGTGAGCACCACGCGCGGCCGGTGCCTGCGGATCACGGCCACCACTTTCAGCAGGCTCTCATCATCCTCCTCGAAGAAGCCATCGCGCAGTCCTAGCTGATAGCGGAACGCAGCGCCGAGCACCTGCCTGGCCGCCTCTGCTTCCTGCCGACGCAACTCGTGTGATCCACGCGTGCCCAGCTCGCCGGCAGTAAGGTCCACGATACCCACGGCATGCCCAGCGGCCACGTGCCGGAGCAGGGTTCCGGCCATGGAGATCTCCGCGTCATCGGGATGCGCGGTTATGCAGAGCAGGTCGGCGGCGTCGCTCATCGGCCTTCGAGCCAGCTCAGCACGAGATCATCGAGCGGTGAAACGCCGCTGCCGAGCGAATGCGCCAACCGGCCTTCCTCATCCACAAGGAATTTGTGGAAGTTCCACTTCACCGATGCGTCCATCGCGCCGTTCTGCTCCTTGCGCGTGAGCCATTGATAGACCGGGTGCTGCTGCGCGCCTTTCACCTCCACCTTGCCCATCATTGGGAAGGCAACGCCGTAGTTCTTCTGGCAAAAGGCCTCGATCTCCTCCTCGGAACCGGGCTCCTGGCCGCCGAACTGGTTGCAGGGGAAGCCGACGATGATCAGTCCCTTCTCCTTGAAGGCCTCGTGCAGCTCTTGCAGCTGCTTGTACTGGGGGGTGTAGCCGCATTCGCTGGCCGTATTCACCAGCATCACCTTGTGCCCTTTGAGCGCCGCGAAGGAGTAGGGCTGGCCATGGATGTCGGTGGCCATGAGCGAATGGAACGAAATCGCCGGTGCCGTTTGCCCGGCCGGGCTCGGGGCCGAATTCACTCCGCGGAAGCAGCCGAAGAGGCCCAGGAAGGAGATCAGGAGCATGGTGGTCATGGTTCGCATGGCAGTGAACAGCGCGAAGGTGGCAAAGGTTCGCGATCGCAACGAGATTGCAGGTAGCTGGAGGCGTTACCTTTTGCGCGAGCCTGCGTACCAAGGCGCCCCACCCATGCTGCGAGCCCTCCTTTCCGTACCCTGCGCGCTTCTGGCCAGCGCGCTGCTCTCACAATCCGGGATCCGAATCACCGAGCCCGGCGCACTGGTGCTTCGGCCTGATCTGGACACCGACGCGGCAGCGCTGGCCGGCATGAAAGCGGCGGGCATTGCGCCCGAATCGATGGCGGACATCGGCCGTGGGAGCGAAATCGCGCATTGGCCCGAAGGACTTCGCACTGATAGCGCGCGCGCCGCGAACAAGGCCGCTCTTCGCAACTACGCCGCCTACCTGGTGTGCGAGTACGCTACGGACGAGGGCGCCATGACGATCGTCTCCGTGCCTGCCGCCTTCAACTTCCACATGCCCGACGCGCTGCGCGCGAAAGAGGATTTCTACCTCGTGTTCCGCGCCGGTGGCGTGGAGGCCGTGGACCCCGCCACGCTGCGCGAGCCGCCGAGCAAGGGCCCGGCCTGGCAGCGGCTGCGTCCTGCGCGGATCATGCGTCCCGACGGCGTCTATGCCACCTACAATCTGGCGGACGATGCCGAAGGGCTCGCAGCCCTGGAAAAGCAAGGGCTGAGCAAGGCGGAGGTCGAAGCGGTGGTGTTCCGCAGCCATGAGCGCAACTGGCCCTCGGGCATCGACTCGTTCGAGAAGCGTTACCCGCGCCTGAAGGATTTCAAGAAGTACAAGGCCTTCCGCCTGGCCAAGTGGGGCGATAAGGTGCTGCTGGCGATCCCCAATGAGGCGAACCGCAAGGCACCGGAAGGCATTCGCCCACTGATCGATGTGTACATGGTGTTCCTCGCCGATGCGGTGCAGGTGAAGGAGAAGAAGTAGCTCCGTTCCTTCACGCACTAACGACCTCGCGAAGCACAAGGGATCGGGCCGCTCGGCTTGGCCGGATTGAGGTGCTCGAATCGCTACGACCCCGCGCGCTCCA
>CAZFBP010000047.1:0-14748 GCA_964517255.1 uncultured Chryseobacterium sp. | reverse complement strand
CAGGGCCGGTATCGACCATGCGAGCTGGCCTGCGGCAGGCACCGAGGGAGAGCCGATGGTGCTCACCACGCTGAGCATGTCGTCGTAGTCGAGCAGCAACGTGAGGTCCGTGAACGGCCACGGGCCGTTGTTCTGCACCATCACCGTGTAGGTGCTGGTGAGGCCAGGACGGTGCACGGTGGCCGCGATGAAGGCGCTCACATCAGGGCCGTCCTGCGGAACTTGCGCGGCATCGATCGTCTCGGATGTGTTCGCTGCATCAAGGGTGAAGGCGGTGGGCACAGGGTCTGGGCACAGCACATCGTATCCGCTCATGGTCGGGTCGAGCGAATAACTCCCGTAGAAGAGCTCCGTGCCATAGAGCCCGTTCGCGTCGGTGAGCGCCAGGTGGCTGCCAGGTTCAATGGAAAGGACCCGGTAAGGAATTCCGATGTCGTCACCGTTCAGGGCGCAATCGCCATTGAGCTCCGCGTAAATCGCGCCGGAGACCGATCCGCATGGATCCATGGTCTCGGGCACCACCACTTGGAAACTGGCCGAGCACCCGTTCGTGCCGCCCGGCGGGGTGGTGGTGCCGCCGATCGACGCATACACCATGTAAGTGCCCACGGGGAGATTACCCGCCGTGAACGGATTCGAGGTCACGCCGATGAAGGTGCCATTGGGGCCGGTGACGAAGACAGAATCGACCATGTTGAAGGTGAGCGTGAACGAGCCTGTGCTGCCACCAGGGCAGGATCCCGACACTTGGCTGTCTAAGAGGAAGGGCCCCATAGGTCCGACCACGTTCAGCTGCTCAATGGTGCCTGTGCAGCCGTTGGCGTCACTGATGGTGATGTCGTAGGATCCAACGCAGAGTGAATTCGTGTACAGGCCATTCGGCGTTGCGTTGCCGATGGGGCCCGGCGGGTCGAACACCGTGGTGAAGGGCGAGGCCCCCTGCAGCGGCACCCAGTAGTACCAATTGCCCTCGCAATTCGTGCTGCAGGTCCAGGCCTCGAGGCCGGGGCCGGGCGGCGGGAAGAGGTCGGGCGTCTCGATAATGGTCGCCGCGACGGTAGTGTCGGCGGCGTTCGCGTCGGTGATGGTTACCGAATACGCGCCGGCTGGCACTGCGGTGATGGACTGCGTGGTAGCGCCGTTGCTCCAGAGGAAGCTATACGGCGCGGTGGCTCCCCAAGCATACACGGAGATGCTTCCGGTGGTGCTGCCGCAGGTGGCGTGCTGCACGTTGAATTGAACCTGAAACGGCCCTTGTGCGAAGGCAGTAAGACTTGCAGCAGCGAGCACGGACGTGAGTACCGGACGAATCATGAGCAGGTGGGATTGGCTGGCTTGTTGACGCGCTGGCTAGCCGTCCAAGTTGCCTGCCGAAGAGGCCGTTAATTCTTGCCATGCGCGCGCGAGCCTCCATTCAGTATGCGCGCATACGAACGACCTTCGCCACCATGATTGAGCAACCCCGACTGATCGAGACCCGCCTGGCCACCTTGGAGCGCGGGCTCGCTGATCTGGTGGAGGTGCGGTTCAAGCCGGAAGTGCGGTTGGATGCGGAGGGGATCGGCGAGATCGTGCGCGCCAAGCACCAGCTCTGCGCCAATAGCGCCGCCGATGTGCTAATGGTTCTTCCTGCCGACATCGACTTCGACTTGAGCGTGCTCGCCATCGACCATCACGCCGTGAATGGCGGGTGCGGGCTGGCGCGCCGGCTCGCGTTCGCGGCGCAGAGCCCTTTCAATGAACGGCTGGCGCGGATCTATTTCCGCTACCATCCGCGCTTGGAAGAGACGGTTGTCTTTCTCGAGGAAGCCGATGCGCGCGCCTGGCTCACGCAGGGAATGCCGCAGCCCTCTCTCTCGTAGGCCCCGCAGCGATTCAGTCCTTCACGAGCTTCATCAGCTCCTGGAGGTCAGGAGCCAGGATGATCTCGATGCGGCGGTTCTTCGCCTTGTCGGCGGCCTCCACCGGGATGTACTCGCTGCGCCCAGCGGCGGTGACGCGCACGGGATCCAGCTTGCTGCTCTCCTGCATGATGCGCACCACGCTGGTGGCCCGCATCACGCTCAGGTCCCAGTTGTCCTTCAGCGCGCCGCCGCCCAGCACCTTGTCGGTGTCGGTGTGCCCTTCAACCAGCACGTTGAGTTCCTTCTCGTTCTCGATCGCCTTGGCCAGCTTCACGATCAGCTCCTTCCCTTTCGCGTCCACGGCGTAGCTGCCGCTGGGGAAGAGCAGCTTGTTCTCCATGCTCACGTAAACGCGGCCATCTTTCTGCACCACGGTGAGGCCCTTGCCCTCGAAGCCGGTGAGCGCCGCGCTCACGCGGTCCTTCAGGGCCTTCATCGCGGCATCCTTCGCGGCGAGTTCCGCCTGCAGCGCGGCGAGCTCGGCCTCGCGCGCAGTGAGCGCGGCCTGCTTGTCGTTCACGCGCCTGGCCATCGCGCTCACGGAGTCCTCGCGGTTCATCAGGTCCAGGCGAAGCGCCTCCAGGTCGCTCAGCAGTTTGCGGTTCTCGCTGCCGCTGCCGGCGAGAAGCTTGTTGTACTTCTCCAGCAGCTCGTTGTTGAGCGCGTTGATCTTGTCGTACTGCGAGGACATCTTGCGCAAGGAGGTGCCCATCACGCTGGTGTCCTGCTCCAGGCGCGCCACGCGCTTCTTCAGGTCATCATGGCTGGCGCGCAACTCCGTAAGGGCGGTCTCTGAATCGCGTGCCCTGGCCATCGCGGCCTCCGCCTCGGCCTGCGCGGAAATGGCACGTGCCTTCTCTTCCTCGTACTTGCGGTTGGGCACGCATGCGGCGAGCAGCGCGGCGGTGATCAGGAGTGCGGCCTTGGTGCTGTGCGTGGCGATGCGCATGGTGTTGATATCGATGGCCAAAGGTGCCTCGCCCGCCTCGCGAAGGCTGGGCGGGGCAACATTATTTTTGAACAGCACGTTCCATCCTCGCGCCATGCCGATCACCTCGCTTCCCGATGATTGGGCCTATGCCCCGGCGCTCGATGCCGAGCTGAAGCGTTACCAGCTGCTGGCCTACGTGCAGCGGGTGCAAGCGGGCTTCGCCGCGCTGAAGCTCTATCCGCTCCTGCACGAGCTCGATCATCAAGTGTCGGGCCTGCTGCGCCTGCGCGAAGGACTGAGCCGCGCGCAGCGAGAGATCGGCGGCGAGCTCGCGGGATTCGATGCCGCCACCGGGATGCCTGTGCACGCCCCGCTCCCTGCGGATCCCTGGATCGCGCTCGTGGAGGACGTGATCGGCGAGGCGGTCCCCACCTTGAAGGAAGCGCTCACCGAAGGACGAGCGATCCGCGATGAGATCGGACGCGGCATCCGTTTCGGGCCCGTGGGCCTGCTGCCCTTGCGCCCCAGCCACGGATGGCTGCTGCTGCGCGACGGCCGTGACGCGAGCGCCTACGCGTTCGAGCTGCCAATGGTGGCCAGCGCCGATGCCCAAGCGCACTTGCGCACACGCTACGTCACCACGTTCACCATGAGCCTCGGCCGCACCTTCGAGCGCATCAAGGGCGAACTCCTCGAGCGCCATCCCGATCCGCCCAACCCGGCGGTATTCGCCTTCGAGACCGACTTGAGCCTGCCGCGCATCGAGACCTACATGCCCGTGGCGAAGCAGCTGCTCACCGACGTGATCGCTGACGCGCGCTGAGCCGGTTCTCAGCGATCGCTGCGCGGCTCCATCCACACCGTGCGCAGGTCGCGGTACTCCATGCCGTTGATCGGGAAGTCGCGCACCCAGCGCTGCACCAGGCGCACGGAGCGCTCGTGGTACAGCGGAAGCATGGGCAGCTCTTCCATGAGGCGCGACTCGGCCAAAGCCAGGAGGCGCAACCGCTCGGTGTTATCGGCCGTTCGGCCTGCCAGCGCGAAGAGCGAATCGAATCGTGCATCGCGGAAGCGCGTGCTGTTGAGGAAGGAGGCGGCCGCGGTGTCCTCCGGCGCATTGCGCCCATAGAAGAGCGCGAGGAAATTCTCGGGGTCCGGGTGGTCGGCGATCCATCCCTCGCGCCAGAACAGCGGCTCGCCGCGCTCCACGCGCGTGAAGTGCTGCTGCGCCGGCAGCACCGAAGTGATCACCCGCGCGCCGAGCTCGCGCTCGAGCATGGCCTGCGCGGCTTCGGCCACCTTCACGTAGCCGAAGCCGTTGTTGTTCACCTGCAGGTGCACCGTGGGCAGGCCCTCGCCGCCAGCATAGCCCGCATCGGCCAGCAAGCGCCGCGCTTCCTGCGGATCATGCGCGAGGCCCGGCACCATCTCATAATGGTAACCGGTGAGCCCCGGTGCCACCACCCCATGCTCCGGCACGATGGCGAGCCCATCGAGCACGCTGTCCACCAAGGCCTGCCGGTCTATGGCCAAGCCGAAGGCGCGCCGCACGCGAGGATCATTGAACGGCGGCTTGCGCATGTTCAGCCCGTAGAACTGGATCGAGAGCGCCGGCGCGCTCTGCACGGCGTAGCCCGCATCGGGCCGCAGCGCATCGGTGCGGTCAACAGGGAGCTCGTACACCACGCTCAGCGCGCCACCGAGGAACGCATCGAGTTCCTGCCCTTTGTCCCCGACGAAGGTGTACCGCACCGCATCGAGATACGGCAGTGGCGCGCCATCGGTATCGGTGCCCCAGTAATCGGCCCAGCGCTCCAGCACCATCACGCTGCCGCGCTCGAATGACTTCACCCTGAAAGGACCCGTGCCCACGGGATGCCAGCGCGCCTCTGCGCCGTAATGCTCCCAGGCCTCCTTCGGGTAGATCCAGCATCCTTGGTGCGCGAGCACGTTGAGGAAGCCGGGCCACGGCGTCATGAGTTCGAAACGGATGGTGCGGCTGTCGGGCGCGCTGACGCCCTTCACCGGTGATTCAACAGCCGCGCCTTCGGCGTAGTGCGCATTCGCTCCGGCCACGCGGTCCTGGAGGAGCCAGAACATGAAATTGTTCTCCGGGTCGCGCGTGCAGATGCGGTTGAAGCAGAGCGTTACGTCATCCGCGGTGAGCAAGCGGCCCTTGCCATCCGGGAAGCAGGGATCATCGTGGAAGCGCACGCCTTCGCGCAGCGCGAAGGTGTACACCAGGCCGCTGGGGTCCACCTGCCACGAGGAGGCCAGCCCCGGCACGATGCTCAGGTCGCGCGCGTCGAGCCGCACCAGCCCTTCGTACACCTGGGCGCCGATGCGGTGCGCGGCGGCCTGCTGCAGGCTGAGCGGGAAGAGGCTGCGCAGTTCCTCGGTCTCATTGGCGCTGAACACCCCGCCGTAATACTTCCCCGAGGGCGAGCTGCGTTCACGAGGCGCTTGAGGCCCCCCGCACGCGGCCAGCACGAGGGGCAAGGCGAGCAGGAGCTTCGGAATAGAGATGGGCATGCACGATTCGATGGCGGGTAAAAGTATCCGGGCACCACGGGCCACCGCCGCGGGCTGCCCTGCCGCCATCAACAGCGTCATGGTGAAGAGGGCGTCGGCATGGATCGGCGCCCCAGCGGGTACTTTTCCCCGGTTCCATGCCTGGCACTGAGCGCATCATCACGCGCTGGCGCGGTGCGGCCCTGCTGCCGTTGCTGCCGCTGGCGATGTGCCTCTCCACGGGCGCCCGCGCGCAATCGAACCTGCGCGATCGCTGGCTGAGGCCCGATGGTGACACGCTCCGCATCGACACGCTGAGCTTCGTGCCCGGAAGCCTCACGCTCTCCGCCGACAGCGCGGAGGTGCCCGCTGACCGATACACCGCGCTCCCCTACCAGGGCCTGGTGGTGTGGCCGGGCGCGCCCGATTCGGTGCGCGCCCGATACCGCGTGATGCCGCTGCTCCTGGGCGGCCGCGCGCAGCACAAGGATGCAAGGCGCCTCGTCTCCGATCCCACGCGACCCGACCCCTTCAAGTACGAGCCGCCCAAGCAGGACAATGATCTCTTCGGCCTTCGTGGCCTGCAACGCAGCGGCAGCATCTCGCGCGGGGTGCTCTTCGGCAACAACCAGGACCTCTCGGTGAATTCCACGCTCAACCTGCAGCTCGGCGGCCGCATCACCGATCGCATCGGCGTGGCCGCCAGCATCACGGACAACAACATCCCCGTGCAGGCGGGCGGCAACACCGCGGAGCTCCAGGACTTCGACCAGGTCTTCATCAAGCTCTTCGAGGAGGACGAGCGCGGCGCTGGCAACCGCTGGGAGCTGATCGCCGGTGACTTCGTGCTGCAGAAGCCCAGGAGCCATTTCCTCACCTACCTGAAGAAAGCCAAAGGCCTGAGCTACGACCTGCGCGGGCGCGTGGGCCAGGCGCGCAGCACCACCGGCTTCAGCGCGGCGATCAGCAAAGGGAAGTTCGCGCGCAACGTGATCCAAGGCATCGAGGGCGTGCAGGGCCCCTACCGCCTGCGCGGCAACGACGCCGGCTCGGTGATCATCGTGCTCTCCGGCAGCGAGCGCGTCTTCATCGACGGCCAGCAGATGAGCCGCGGGCAGGAGAACGATTACGTGATCGACTACAACACCGCCGAGGTCACCTTCACGGCCCGCCGCCTGATCACCAAGGACCGCCGCATCACCGTGGAGTTCCAGTACTCCGACAAGAACTACGCGCGCTCGCTGCTGCGCCTGGATGAGGCACTGGAGATGGGCCGCACCACCTTGCGGCTCTCCGCGTACAGCGAGCAGGACCACCGCAACCAGCCGCTGCAGCAGAGCCTCAACGAGACCGAGCGGCGCGTGCTGGCCGATGCCGGCGACGATCCGCTGGCCGCGGCCACTTCCGGCGTTGACAGCACAGGCTTCCTCACCGACCAGGTGCTGTACCGCCGCACCGATTCGCTCGGCTACGACCCCGTCCTCGTGCGCAGCACCGATCCCGCCACCGCGCTCTACCGCGTCACCTTCACGCAAGTGGGAAACGGCGCTGGCGACTACGCGCTGCTGGAATTCACGCCCAATGGCCGCGTGTTCCGATGGGTGCCGCCCGACACGGTGAACAGCATCATCGTCCATCGCGGCGATCACGCGCCCCTGCGGCTCCTGGTGGCCCCGCGCGCGCAGCAGCTCGTCACCCTAGGCCTCGATCACCGCTACGCGCCGCGCAGCAGCATCGGCGGGGAAGCGGCCTTCAGCCGCGCGGACGCCAACACCTTCAGCACGCTCGACCGCGCCGATGACCAGGGCTACGGCCTGCTGCTGCGCGGAGCGCACGCCATCGCGCTGAGCGCGAAGGACACGTCGCTGCATCTCCTGCTCGGCGGCGAAGCGGAAGGCATCAGCGAGCACTTCGCTTTCGTGGAGCGCTACCGCGCCGTGGAGTTCGAGCGCAACTGGAACGTGCAGGGCACGACGCTCAAGGCCGACCAGCTGCTTGCGGGCGTTCAGGTGGGGATCGAGGGAAAGAGCATCGGCAAATTGCTCTACGGACTGGCCACCTTCCAAGCGAACGGGCTGTACGACGGATGGAAGCACGACCTGAACAGCGACCTTCGAATCAAGCGCTTCGACCTGAAGGGCACCGCGAGCTGGCTGAGCGCTGATGCCGCCCGGCGGAGCGAGTTCGTGCGCAACAAGGCGCAGGCGCGCTACCGCTTCAAGCCGCTCACCATCGGCCTCAATAGCGAGAACGAGCGCAACCGGTTCAGCATCGACACGCTGCCCGGCCTGCAGGCGGGATCCTACGCCTTCGAGGACATCGAGGCCTTCGTGCAGGCGGCCGATTCCGCGGCCAGCAAATGGCGCGTCTCCGCCGGGCAGCGCGTGGATCACGCCCTCCGTGATGGCGCGCTGCGCCTCAGCACCACCGCGCACGCTTACTCCGCAGGCGTCGATCTCACGAAGAACCCGCGCAACCGCTTCTCCGCCACCCTCACCTACCGCGCCCTGCGCATCAACGACAGCACGCTCACCGCGCAGAAGCCGCAGGACACCTACCTGGCGCGCGTGGACCACGACCTCACGCTCTGGAAGGGCGTGGCCGTCATCGACCTCTTCAACGAGTTCGGCGCCGGCCTGGAGCAGCGACGCGAGTACATCTACGTGCAGGTGCCCGCCGGCCAGGGGCTCTACATCTGGATCGATTACGACGGCGACGGCACCAAGGACCTCAACGAGTTCGAGCTGGCCAACTTCGCCTACGAGGCCAACTACTTGCGCGTCTTCGTGCCCAGCACCAATTACGTGCGCGGCTACAGCAACCAGACCAGCGCCGCCATCGACCTGCGCCCCGGCGTGAAGTGGGCCGATACCGGAGGCGCGCGCGGTTTCATCGGCAAGTTCTCCGACCTCTTCTCCCTCCGTGTTGACCGCCGCTCAACCACCTCCGACCCCTGGAAGGTGGTGGACCCTTTCGCGCCGGAGCGCACCGACACCAACCTCACCTCGTTCGCCTCCTCCACGCGCAACACCGTGTACTACGACCGCGCCGGGCGCGTGTGGAGCGTGGACCATAGCTGGCAGGCCGACCGCTCGCGCAACCTGCTGCTCAACGGCTACGAGTCACGATCGCGCGAGGCCCACACCCTGCGCGCGCGCGTCAACATCACGCGGCGCTTCACCCTTGATCTGGAGGCCGAGGGCGGCCGCACCGGCAACGCCTCCGACCTGCTCACCGGCCGATCATGGGCCATCGCCCAGGAGGCGCTGCGCCCGCGCCTCACTTGGCAGCCCAACACTAGCGTGCGCGCTTCGCTGGCGTACAAGGCCACCACCAAGCGCAACCGCGAGGAGTTCGGCGGGCAGGAGGCCGAGATCAGCGACCTGGGCCTGGAGCTGCGCTACAGCACGGCCGGGAAAGGCAGCCTGCAACTCGCGGCGAACATGGTGCGCATCGGGTACGATGGCGAGGTGAACAGTGCGCTGGGCAACGAGATGCTCACCGGCCTGAAGCCGGGCACCAACGCAACCTGGAGCGTGAGCGTGCAGCGCAACCTTAGCGGAAACCTGCAGGTGGACCTCTCCTACAACGGCCGACAGAGCGCGGGCAACCCCACGGTGCATGTGGGTGGTGCCCAGGTGCGCGCCTTCTTCTAGCGCTACTTCAGGTTGAAGCTGGCCTTCGACACCAGGGATCCGGCCTCGTACACCTCCACGATGTACTGGCCCGTGCGCAGTTCCTCGCCGCCCATCCAGAAGATGCAGGCGTCGAGCGGCTGGTTCTGGTAGTTCACCTCGCGCTTGGCGCTGTACTCGCCCTCCACGCCGTCGAACTTGAACCGGTTGCCGCCATCGGCGGTGGGCAGCACCTTGCCGTCAGGGGAGATCACCCGCATGTAGATGGTCTTGTCGCCCGCGTCGGTCACCTTGTTCTCGCCCAACGTGAAGCAGCACTTGATCATCTCGGCCTTGCTGGCGCGCTCGGTATCCACCTGCTTGCCGCTGTTGCGCGCGAACAGCGCTCCCGCCGTGATGCTCGTGGTGTGCAGCACGGCGCCCTTGGCCACCTTGCCCTCCAGCGCGGCCTTCTCCGTTGCCAGCGCCTGCTTCTGCGCCTTCTCCTCGCCCAGTTCCTGCGTGAGCTGCTGCTTCTGCGCGGTGAGCTCCTGGTTGGCGCGGTTCAGCGAGTCGATCTGCGCGATGTAGCCCTTCATGATCGTGCGCAGGGTCTCGGCTTCCTTCTTCGCCTTGGCCAGGCTGTAGTTGCCGCGCTTCACCTTCTCGATGAGCTCCTGCACCTGCTGCTTCTGGAACTCGAGCTCCTGCTTGATCGTGTCGTTCTCCGTGGATAGGCTGTCGTAGCTGTTGAGTGTGCGCTCCAGCATGCCCAGCACGTCCTCGTTGCGGTCCTCGAGCGCCTCCACTTTCTGCTGGCCCAGTTCCACCTCCTTGCCTCGCTGCATCAGCAGCCAGAGCATCACCACATTGCTGATGAGCAGCAGCACCACGAGCAGCAGCAGGCCGGTGCTCGATCGGTTCTTGCCGGGTTGCGGGGCGGATTGTTCCATAAGCGTGGGGAGGCGTTTCAGCGGGCTAAATTACTCCCGGCCCTTGCGGGCATTCCGGCGCGGAGCCTCCATTTTCAACACCAGCATGCGCAAAGCGGCGACTGTGGCGGGCCTGTGGCTGGGCGATCTCTGGTCGCTGGTGGTGCCGCGCCGATGCTGCGGCTGCGACACCGCCTTGTTGAGTCACGAGGAAAGCCTCTGCGACGGCTGCCTTGAGGAGCTGCCGCGCACGCGCTTCAACGACGACCCGATGAACGCCGTGGAGCGCCTCTTCCACGGCAAGGTGCCGCTCACCGCCGCCGGCGCGCTGCTGCGCTTCGGAGCGCACGGCATGGTGCAGCGCATCCTTCACCGCATCAAGTACGCGCACGACCTGGAGTCTGGCGCGCTCCTGGGCCGCCTCATGGGCGAGGAACTGAAGCAGTGCCCGCGCTTCGCCGGAATCGATTCGGTGATCGCCGTGCCGCTGCATCCGCGCAAGGAGCGCAAGCGAGGCTACAACCAGAGCCGCCTGCTGGCCGATGGCATCCGGGAGGTGCTCCCGCTGGAGCCGATGCATAACGCCCTCCGCCGGGTGGAGCGCACTTCCACGCAGACGCGCAAGGGACGCCTGGCGCGATGGAGCAACGTGAAGGAGGCCTTCGAGGCGGCGGACGAGGCGGCGCTGCGCGGACGCCACGTGCTGTTGGTGGATGACGTGGTGACCACGGGCGCCACCGCCGAAGCCTGCGCCGCTGCGATCCTGGCCGCGCCCGGCACGCGCGTGAGCCTCTTCACGGCGGCCTGCGCCTAGCGGGTATTTTCGCCCGCGACGGCGCGAGCCCATTCCCTTCCGCATGACCCACGATTCCAAGAAGAACAGCGCCGAGCGCGTCGCGGCCTACGACGCATTAGGCCCGCAGTGGTCGCAGTTGCTCGACGACGAGCGCGACCTGATCGCCGCCATGGCCAACTTCAGCGCGCTGATCAAGGAGACCTTCGGCTGGCACTGGGTGGGCTTCTATCGCGTGGCCGGCGCGGAGCTGGTGCTCGGCCCCTTCCAAGGCCCGGTGGCCTGCACGCGCATCGGCTTCGGCAAGGGCGTTTGCGGCAGCGCATGGAAGGAGGAGCGCACGCTGGTGGTGCCTGACGTGGAGAAATTCCCAGGCCACATCGCCTGCAGCCCGCACGCGCGCTCGGAGATCGTGGTGCCCTTGCGCGACAGCGATGGCCGCGTGGCCGCCGTGCTCGACATCGACAGCGCGGCGCTCGATGACTTCGGAACCGTTGACGCGCATGGCCTGGAGGCGCTGTGCGAGACGCTGCAACCGCTCTTCGAGTGAGGCGTGCCCCTTTCATCGCCATCGCAGCGCTGCTGGCCGGCGGCTGCGCGCAGGTGCGCGAGATCACCGGCGGCCCGAAGGATGAGCAAGGGCCAAGCTTCGAGGAGGCCTCGCCGCCCATGGGCAGCGTGCACTTCTCCGACGACCGCTTCGTGATGCGCTTCAATGAGCGCGTGCAAGTGAAGCGGCCCAAAGGCGGGCTGCTCGTCTCGCCACCGATGGATCCGCCGCCCAGCATTGCCGTGAGCGGCGCACGCGAAGTGACCGTGAGCTGGAAGGGCGAATTGCGCCCCAACGTCACCTACAGCTTCGCCGTGGGCGAGGCCATCGCCGACCTCGCCGAGGGCAACGCCGCGCGCGGGCTCACCTATGTGCTGAGCACCGGTGACGCGGTGGACAGCCTGGAGATCCATGGCACCGTGACGCACGCATTCACGGGCGCCGACATCGAAGACGCCTTGGTCCTCGCCTACGAGGAGGGAGACAGCGCTGCGTTCACGCAAGGGCGGCCTGCGTACATCACGCGCACCGACAAGGAAGGCCGCTACGCGCTCACGCACCTGCCGGAGCGGGGCCTGCGCATCGCCGCGCTCAAGGACCTCAACGGCAACTACCGCTTCGACCTGCCCGCGGAGGAGATCGCCTTCGCCTCGGGAACGGTGATGCCCTCCGCGCCGTCCGATAGCACGCGGCTTTCCGAATCGCTCCGGCTCTTCCAGGAGGCCAGCACCGTGCAGCGGATCCTGAACTCGAACGTGACCGAGGATCGCGCCCTTCGCATGGTGCTCGCCCTGCCCGCCGAGCGCATCGCGCTGCGCGACATCGCCCGCGAGGGCGGTAAGCTGACCTGGAGCGCCGAATGGAGCACCCTGCGCGATACCGTGCTGCTCTGGCCCTCGGATACCACCGCGCTCGGCGATGGGCGCTACGCGGTGAGCACCGAGGCCGGCGCGCTCGATACGCTGCGTTACCGTCCGCTGCGTCCCATGCCCTTCGTTCTGGACGTGAAAGCCAAGGCCAAGACGGGGCCGGGCGAACCTATTCGCCTGCGTGCATCGCGACCGTTGAGCGAGGTGAACGAGAAGGCCATCCTGCTGCGCATGGACTCGACGGAGATCCCCTTCAGCGCCCTGCGCGACACGAGCGACTCGCGCGCGCTGCTCATCGTGGCCAAGGGCGAGCTGCCGCAGAACGCATCGCTCACCTTGCTGCCCAAGGCCCTGCGCGACATCTATGACGGAACGAACGATACGCTCCGCTTCGCCGCGGGCATGACTCCAACCAGCGCGTTCGGCACGCTCCGATTGACGCTTGAAGGGGGTGAAGGCCTTTGCCCCTGCATCGTGGAACTGCTGGATGCGCGCGGCACGGTGGTGCGCAGGGCGATGAGCGCGATGCCCGGCGAGCGCGTGTCATGGGAGCGGATCGAGCCTGGCGACCACAGTTTGCGCCTGATCGAGGATGCCAATGGCAACGGCCGATGGGATGCCGGCCGATGGGCAGAGCGGCGCCCGCCGGAACGCGTGCTGCTGCATGCCGAACCGGTGAACGTGCGCGCGGCCTGGGACCTGGGGATCACCTGGAAGGTGAAGCCGGAATGAGCCGGTGCTGAAGAAGGAACCTGCTGGCTGTTAGGCCGTAGAAGGCCCGCCGCGATCCACTCTTCGGCGGCCTGGATGAACGCCCATCACTTGAAGTCAGCACGCCGGCTCACGGCTACGGCGGCCTGCGCCATGCTGCTCGGCCTCACTGCCGTTGCACAAGCAGGCACCCTGCTGCCCACGCGCGGCAAGCACTTCTGGACCACCTTCATGCAGAACGGCTTCGGCGCTCAATCGCTGCGTGTGCACATCGCCAGCGGCAACACCACCAGCGGCACGGTGAGCATACCGCTGCTGGGCTGGAGCCAGGCATTCAGCGTGGCGGCCAACAGCGTGACCATCATCGATGTGCCCACCTCAGCGGAGCTGACCGGCACCGAGGCCGTGCAGGGGCGCGGCGTGCTGGTGCAGGCGCAGGACAGCGTGAACGTGTTCATGGCCAGCTTCCAGAACTACACGCACGACCTCAGCCAGGTGCTGCCGGAGCAGGCGCTGGGCACCACCTATCGCGTGGATGCGCACCACGGGCTGCCCAACTTCAACAACCTGCACAAGAGCGAATTCGCCGTGCTCGCCATCGAGGACGGCACGCAGGTGAGCATCACGCCCTCGGCGAACACGGCCGGCGGCCACGTTGCGGGCGTGCCCTTCACCATCAATCTCAACGCGGGCCAGGCCTACCAGGTGCAGGCCGCCACCGACCAGCTCAACCTCACCGGCTCACTGATCGAGGCCACGGCGCAGAGCGGCCCCTGCCGTCCGTTCGTGGTGATGGGCGGGTCGATGTGCGGCACCTCGCCCAACAGCTGCTCCGCCTGCGACCACATCTTCGAGCAGTGCCCGCCGATCAATACGTGGGGCACACGCTACCATACCGTGCTGGTGCAAGGCGC
Organism: uncultured Chryseobacterium sp.; assembly: GCA_964517255.1. GTDB lineage: Bacteria > Bacteroidota > Bacteroidia > Flavobacteriales_F > PHOS-HE28 > PHOS-HE28. The sequence goes on along the minus strand of CAZFBP010000047.1, from coordinate 1,019 downwards.
CACCAGCGTGACCTACCGCGTGATGGCGCACCAGGACAACACCTGGGTGACGATCGGCGGCGGCGCGCCGCTCCTGCTCAACGCCGGGCAGTGGCATGAAGTGAACGGCGCCACTGCGGGCGTTTGCATAGACGCGACGCTGCCGGTGAGCGCGGCGCAAGTACTGGAAGGCTACAGCTGCGCTGGCAACGGCGACCCCTCGTTGCTGATCCTCTCGCCGGAGAGTCGCGTGTCGCAGAGCGCGCGGTACACAACGAGCAACAGCGCGCAGGTGAACCAGCACAGCGTGAGCCTGGTGGTGCCATCGAGCGCGGTGAACCAGGTGCAGATCGATGGCGTGCCCGTGAGCGCCGCGCTCTTCCAGCCCTATGCCGCATGCGCTGGCCGCTCGCACGCCAAGGTGCCCGTCGCGTCCGGCACGCACCGGATCACCTGCCCGGCGGGCTTCCAGGCCTACGCCTTCGGAATCGGCTTCGGTGAGAGCTATGCCTTCAGCGTGAACGACATCGCCTATTCGAGCATGCCTCAGGACAGCGTGGTTTGCGGCACAGGCGCCATCACGCTGAACAGCCCAGAGCCGCTGAACAACGCGCAATGGGTGGCGTTGAGCGCGCCCGGCACGGTGATCGGCACGGGCAACAGCCTAATCGTCACGCCCACGCAGACCGAGTCGTACCAAGTGAGCGGCCTGCTGCCCGTGAGCGGCTGCCCGCGCGAGTTCACCTACTACGTGGGCATGCCCCTCACGATCCCCACGCTGATCGGCGCCAACGGCCAGCCCAGCATCAACGCGTGCCAGTACGAGCCCGTTCAACTGGCGCTGGCGCCGCCGCCTGACCCCGCCTGGTTCAACATCGCATGGAATCCCGCAGGCACGCTCAGCGATCCATCCATCAGCGACCCCGTCGCTTACCCGGCGGCCACCACCTGGTACAGCGTGAACGTGGAGAGCCCCGTGGGCTGCGGCAGCATGACGGACAGCATCCTGGTCAGCGTGCAGCCCGGCGCCATCATCGACC
>CAZFBP010000046.1:7556-14764 GCA_964517255.1 uncultured Chryseobacterium sp. | reverse complement strand
ATCAATCGCCGCCACGCGTGCCACAGGCGCCATCGAGCAGGTGGCCCTTGCGGCCATGACCATGAGCAAGTCCGGGAGGACATGCACCGGCCCAGTCGGCCGGTGAGGTGAGTGCCGCATCCGCCGGCGGCGGAACGCGAGAAGGGGCTCCGGGGACGGGGCCTCTTCGCTTCAATGCATGGCTACTCCTTGACGAACCTCACCGGAGCGCCGATGACGCGTTCCTGTTGCAGCAGATGCAGCAGATACAGTCCAGGGGCCAGGATCGATATGTCGGCAGAGCGCACTGCGTGCCTGGCGAGCACCCTGCCTTGCGCATCCAGAATCAGCATCCCATCCGCGCGTGCGTCGCCGACCGCGGTGATCATCGACCGTGCAGGGTTCGGCGCTATGCTCCATGTGCGCGGGGCCATCGCGTCGTCCACGCCGCTCGCTTCGCTGGCGATGGCCCAGAAGTCTCGCATAAAGCCATTGTTGAAGTCGCTCTCGTTCCGGAATCCCACGCGCGTGTGCCCCGTGCCCGCGGTAGTGGTGTAGAAGTAGTAGTAGAAATCCATTGTGCTGTTCGCCGGCAATTGCACGATCGCGGTGTCCACATCAGGAAGGTAGCAAACATCGGCGCAGAGCGAGCTGGTCCAGCCGGCGGGCATGCTCACCTGCAGCTTCACGATGCGCACGAGGCAGTCCTCCGTGGCGATGTTGGTGAGCGCCGCGTGACCTGTGATGGTGGCCCCGGCATCGCCCCATATGGTGTCGTTGCTCATCATCTGCAAGGTGAACGTGCCGCCGAAGGTGCTGCCGCCGCAATCACCGGTGGGCGGTAGCGCGAGCAGGTCCTCAATGTCGCAATCGATGTCCTCCGGCAGCTTGTCGAACCAGTCGTGGTGGGTGTGGATGCTGCCATCCGTATCGATCAGGTAGGCGTTGTTGGGTTGCGGTCCGTAGTAGTCCCACCACTCGTTGCACGGGCCATCGAGGTAAATGGGCGCATCGATCTGCATGCTGTCGAGCAGCGCTTGCAGCACAGCCTTGCGCTCGCCGTAGGTCTCGGGCTGCTCGTAGAGGATGCCCGCATCGGTGTTCGTCTGGCCCGTATTCACGGCACCGAAGTAGGGGCTGATGTCCAGGTACGGGTGCGCTTCCGGTGTGTACACGATCACAATGGTGAGCTGCGAGGAATAGTCGGCCACGAGCTGGTTGATCTTGACCACCTTGCTGCGGAACACCGGGCAGGTGTAGCTGCTGCTGATCATGAGCACGGGTTTGCCTTGGAGCAGGGCATCTTCCAGGTGGAAGGCATTGCCGAAGATGTCGAACAGCGTGAAGTCGGCGGCCTGTTCGCCTTCAGGCCTGCCGCAGGAAATGATGGGCGGGGTCTGGGTCGGGAGCACGCAGATGGGATCGGAGTCAACGGGCAACGCGCCAATACCGATGGAGGGCAGAAGGTCGGGCTGGGCCGCGGCTGAGCCCCAAGCGGCGCACACGACGCACAAGAGGTGTTGGTACTTCATGCGAGGCATTGGACCACGCAAAGGTGCCAAGGATCGATCATCGCCTGGTCCCTTGGTCCGCCACCCGCCCATCATCCATGGTGATGATGCGGTGCGTGCGCCTGGCGAAGTCCTCATCGTGCGTCACCACCAGCAGGCTCTGCCCCCTTGCCGCCAGCTCCGTGAAGATGCCGAACACGATCTCGCTGTTGCGGCTGTCGAGGTTGCCGGTGGGCTCGTCGCACATGAGGATGAGCGGCTCGTTGATGAGGGCGCGCGCGATGGCCACGCGCTGCTTCTCGCCGCCGCTGACCTGATTGGCCCGTTTGCGCGCCTGATGCGCCACGCCCATGGTGGTGAGGTGCGCCATCGCGCGCTCCTCCACCTCGCGCTCGTTGAGCAGTCCGCGCTTCAACCCAGGCAGCATCACGTTGCGCAGCACGCTGAACTCGGGAATGAGGTAGTGGAACTGGAACACGAATCCGATCTTCTCGTTCCGCAAGCGGCTCAGATGTTCATGCGGCGCGCCGGTGATGCGCTCGCCATCGAGGAAGAGCCCGCCCTCGTAGTCCGTGTCCATGGTGCTGAGGATGTAGAGCAGGGTGCTTTTGCCGCAGCCGCTCTTGCCCATCACGCTGGCGAACTCGCCACGCATCACCTTGAGATCGACGCCCTTGAGCACGGGAGTCACCACCGGGTCGCGGAAGGACTTGGTGATGGCGCGCGCTTCGATGATCGGGTCCCCGTTGCTCATGTCATTTGCCGCGGATGATCTCCACTGGATCGATGCGGCTGGCCTTGCGCGCGGGGAACCATCCCGCGATGTAGGTGGTGATCAGCGCGAAAGCGATGGCGATCATGTAGTACTTCGGATCGTGATCCACAGGGTACGTGGTCATCGTGGGCAGTGCGTCGAAATGGAAGGGGATGCGATCGATGCCGATGGCCATGAGCGCGCCGAGCAGGAGGCCCGCCGCGCCGCCGCACACGCCGATGATGAGGCTGAGGTTGATGAAGATGGCGCGCACATCGCCGCCGCTGAAGCCCGTCGCCTTGAGGATGGCGATGCTGTCGAGCTTCTCGTAGATCATCATGTTGAGGATGTTGTAGATGCCGAAGCCCGCGACGAGCAGCAGCACCACGCTCACCACGTAGCTGATCAGGCTGCGCACGCTGCTGCCCGTCTCGAACTGCGCGTTGGCGGTCTGGATGTCGAGCGCGTCCACATCGAAGCGGCGCGCATACTCCTTGGACATCGCGGGCGCCATGGCGAGGTCCTTAAGGCGCACCTGGATGTCGGTGATCCAACTGCGCGGCTTGGCCAGGAGGTTCTGGGCCGTGGCCAGCGTGACGAAGCAGGTGATGTTATCGAAGTCGGCCATTCCGCTCTGGTAGAAGCCGATCACCTTCAGCGTGAAGCGGTCGCCCGCGATGGTGGAGACCTGCACGGCATCGCCGAGGCCCACGCGCATCTTGTCCGCTAGTCCCTTGCCCAGCACCACGCCGTTGGCGCTCGCGGCCAGGTCCGAAACGCCGCATCCCAGCAGGTAATCGCTGAAATTGAGCAGCCTGTCCTCCTCCAGCGGGTCGATGCCGTTCACCGCGCCATTCACCTCGATGGTGCCGGCGTTGAAGAAGACCTGCGCATTGACCTTGGGCGCGATGCCATCGACGCGCGAATCGTTGCGGAGCGCATTGATGATGGCCATGGCGTTGCGCACCGCGGCCTGTTCGCCCTTGGGCTTGATGCGATTGATGAAGGGATGGGTGATGTCGTTGCCGCCCGAGCGCTCGATCAATTGCTCCAGCGGCTGCTGGTCCGAAGCGCGAATCTCGTTGTAGATGCGGATGTGCGGCGTGCGATCGAGGACGAGGCCATCGAGCAAACTGTTCAGCCCATTCATGAAGCCGCTCAGCGCGATGTACATGGCGATGCTGATGGCCACACCCACCGCGGCCACGATGCTCTGCCGGAGCCGCGCGCGCAGCAGGGTTGACGAGATGCTCAGGAGCAGGCGCTGACCCATTGCGTTACGGATGCGCGATCACCGTGGTGCTGTCGATGCCGCTGATCACCTCCACGCGTTGCAGGTCGCGCAGGCCGATCTGGATCTCGCGCCTCTCATCCTTGCCCACGAGCACGTAGCGCTCATCCACGACGTACGCGGCAGGGATGGTGAGCGCGCGCTCCTTCCGCGCCAGCACGATGTTGGCCTCGGCCGTGAACGTGCGCGTGCGCTCGTTCATCAGCGGGTCCACCCGCGATACCGCGCCCTCGAGAACTTGGCCCTTGTAGCTGTCCATGGTGATGGTCACGTCCTGTCCGGGCTGCACGCGCACGATATCGTACTCATCCACCTGCAGCTCGATGATGAAGGCATCGGCACGGCCCAGCGTGGCCAAAGCGCGCTGCGGGTTGGCCAGCTCACCGCGCTCGATGAGCACGTCGTACACGCGGCCATCGAGCTGGCTGCGCACGGTGTGATCGCCCTGCGCGGCGCGACGCAACGCGAGCTCGTTCTCCGCCATGCGCAATTCATTGCTCAGGCGCGTGCGTGTCTCGGCCTGGGCCTTTTGCGCGGTGAGCAAGGCGTTGCGTGCGGAGGTGCAGGCCAGCTCACGGTTATCGAGCTCGGCCTTGCTTCCGATCTGCTTGTCCCAAAGCGACTTCTGCCTTGCGTGAAGCGAACTATCGTTGGCCAGGCGGATGCGCGCCTGGTCCACGGCCAGGCGCAATTGCTCCAGCACCGGCGAGGCAGGGCCCGCGTTCTGGCGCAGCAGCTCCAAGGCCAGTTCGGCGCGCTGCGTCCCCAAGGTGGTGCTGCGGTCGTCGATGGTGAAGAGCGCATCGCCCTTGCGCACGCTATCGCCGGCATGCACGTGCACCTCGGCCACGATGCCGCTCACCGCCGCGAAGGCCTGGTACTGGTCGCGCGCCTTGATGATGCCGCTGGCGTACACCGCCTCGGTGATGGGGCCGATGGCGGGCTTCGTGGTCCCGCGCTTCGATCCACAGGCCGAAAGCGCCACGGCCGCCAAGAATAGGATTCTGCTCCGCATGGCGCGAAGGTCTGATTCGCAGCCGCACCTCATCCTGATTTCCGTCGAGAATGGCCGTCGATTGAAGCGGCATCCTTCCGTTCTTTGCCGACGAATCCTCGCCGCATGAGCAAGCTTCCCCTCCGCACACTCGCCATCATCGCGCTGATCCTGGCCGCCGTGGCCAGCCGCGTGATCCCTCACCCGTACAACTTCAGCCCCATCGGCGCCATCGCCCTTTTCGGCGCGGCGTCCTTCCATCGGAAAGGCTGGGCCATCGCAGTGCCGTTGATCGCGGTCTGGATCAGCGATATCTGGATCAACAACTTCGTGTACAACCAGCATTACGCCAGCTTCACGCTCTTCGACCAGGGCTGGTACTGGATGTACGGCACCTACGCCGCAATCGCCATCATGGGTATCCTCACGCTGCGAAAAGTCACCGTGCCGCGCATCATCGGCAGCAGCCTCGCCGCCTCCGTGCTCTTCTTCCTCGTGACCAATTTCGCCTGCTGGCCCGGCAGCACCTTGTATTCGCAGGATGCAGCCGGCATCATGGCCTGCTATGCGGCGGGCCTGCCCTTCTTCAGCGGCACGCTCATCGGCGACCTGGCATACAGCGGCCTGCTCTTCGGCAGCTTCGCGATCCTGCAGCAGCAGATTCCCGCGTTGCGAGCGGTGAAAGCGTCCTGAGGCGGTGAGCAAGATTCGCAATTGAGCGAAGGTGGTAATGGAGGCTGCGTCCTCCTTCACCTCCATCACCTCCCTCACTTCCTACTCCTTTCGAACCCGACCAGCTATCGACTGCTTCTTCACAGCCGCATGAGTAAGGCGCTGCTTCGCACCTTTGGGGCATGAGCTCCATCTCCAGCAGCAAGGCTCCCGAGCCCGTAGGCCATTACCCGCATGCCCGCCGCGTGGGCGACCTGCTCTTCCTCAGCGGCGTGGGCCCGCGTGAGCGTGGGACGAAGAAGATCCCCGGTGTGGAGCTGAATGCAGATGGAACCATCGCCTCCTACGATATCGAGACGCAGGTGCGCAGCGTCTTCCAGAACGTGAAGTGGATCCTGGAGGACAGCGGCTCCTCGTGGGAGAAGATCGTGGACGTGACGGTCTTCCTCACCAACATGAAGAACGACTTCTCCACCTACAACCGCCTTTGGAAGGAGTACTTCGAGAAGGACCCGCCGTGCAGGACCACGCTGGAGATCAACTGCCTGCCCACGCCGATCGCCATTGAGCTGAAGGTGACCGCAATGGTGTGAACCGAAACCACAGATGCACACGGATGGGCACAAATGACCTACGATGTGTCATTGTTGCAGCGGGGCTCCTGCTCAGTGCCTGCTCTGCCAACCGCACCACGAACCGGGGCGAGATGCACCCCTGGCGCCAAACAACGACCGGCGTGCTCCACCTGCATGTAACCCACACTGCGGCCTATTGCGGCGGCGCCGACCCCGGGCCGGAGGGCATGCCCCGACCGCACCCTTGGCAAGGCGCCATGTTCCTTCGGCCCGCCACGCCGGACAGCAGCGGCACTATGGCGCCCAACGACCTGTCATTCCCAATCACGGACACCATCCGGACTGACCGCACCGGCAAGGGTTACCTCACGCTTCCCGTCGGGCATTACCTGCTGCTCGACCAGGACCGCGTGAATGACACGCGCTTCCATCAACTGCTGAAGGACCACGCGAAGCCGGCCATGTACACCGAGCCAATGGACAAGGCCTGCCTTGACCGGTGGTTGCATGGCCCCTTCGGTGTGGTCACGATCCGCGGTGGCGATACCACGCACGTGGCGCTCCCGCTGTTCGAGCAATGCCCTTGGTACAGCACCCCGTGCGTGAGTTACCACGGGCCGTTGCCGCCTTGAGCTCAGTGCTTGCGCAACATGCGCACGGTCATGTACCCCATGCCAAGGATGAGGGCGATGATCGCCGCCCAGATCCATCCTTCCGCAGGATCGAAAGCCGGACGTTCAGGCGCGATCGCGGCCGTAGCGGTCATGGCGCCGTGCACCAGCGTGTCTGCCGGTGCGGGAAGTTCATCCGCGAAGTGCACCATGTCGTACTGCGGCGGCGCGAGTTGCTCATCGCCAACGGTGAGGCGATAGCTCATGCCGGCATCGAGGCGAGCCAGCAGCACGCGCTCCTGGCATTGCGCCTTCGCGGCACGGATCCGCAGCGGCCGGTCGTCGCCGTTCTCAATGCGCAGCTCGAAGGTGTCGAGGCGCGCGGGCATCAGGTTGAAGGATGCGCCGTCGCCCTGCCGGATCATGAAGGAGCCCATCTGCTCCAGCCAGCGCTGCTTCCGCGCGCGCTTCCGCTCGCTCACGGTGGTGCTGCGCCAGGTGCCCAGCTCCACGCGGCGCATGAAAGGCAGCGTGTCCTCAACCGCAATGGCGAGTCGCTCGACCAAGATCGCGTGCGGCAAAGTGAAACGCAGCACGGTCCGCTTCGCGCTGTCCGTTCGGGTGAAGGGCAGCCCGATCGGTGCGGCGTACAACACCTCCGGGGCCCGCTCTGGCACGAAACGCCCTACCCCGAGCACCCTCATCGGCGCAGTGAGCGAATCATTCAGCGTGAGGCGCAGGTAACGGTAATCGCTGCGCGGGATGCGGAGCTGGAGCACCTGGTGCGGGGGGTCGCCGCGCGCGCCTTGCAGCGCCACATG
>CAZFBP010000046.1:0-7456 GCA_964517255.1 uncultured Chryseobacterium sp. | reverse complement strand
CGGATGTCGCCCAGATCGCCGCGCGCGCTGCCGAGCAATTCAGCGCTGAGCGCGATGGCGTGCAGCCCTTGCTCCTTGGCCGGTGGCACGTTGGCGCTCCACTTCGCTTGCTGCGCGAAGAGCGTTCCTGCGCCCAGCAGCGGGATGAGGATCAGGTCACGCTTCCGGAGCATCGGTCGGTGGTTTTCCCTTCTTCGAGTCGTCAACGAAGAGGCCCTTGATCCGCTGGTACATGAAGGAGATGATGAGCAGCAGCGCGCCGAGGAAGATGAAGGCCGCCACGCGACCTCCCTCGCTCAACGCGCCGAGGTCGAAGAGGAAGAGCTTCACCAGCGTGAGCGCGAAGAGGCTGAGCGCGATGATGCGCATGGTGCGCAGCCGTGCGCGCATGCCGTACCACATGAAGGCGAATGAGCCTAGGCCCCAGAGGATCGGGTAGCCTACGCGACGCGATTCGTTCAAGGTGAGCGTGGTGCCCTGCGCCTGCATCATGGCAAGGTCCAGCTCCTGGCTCGCGAGGATCACGATGAAGAAGGAAGCCATCCAGAGATAGGTGGTCCAGCCCGCGGAAGGGCGCCGGATGACATCGCGTGCGAGCAAGGCCACGCGGACCACGGCGAACACCATGAGCGTCAACGCCAACAGGTGGTACGGCGCCAATCCCAGATCAATGGTGTTCGCGAAGCTGATGCTCAAGGCCCTGCAGGCCTCGCTGTAGTTGGCGGTGATGAAGACCACGCCCGACATCACCAGCAAGGCGCCGATCGCGATGCGATAACCCTTGTGCGCCCTGCGCGCGAACCACTCCACCACGAGCAGGTGCAGGAGCGCATAGGCCATGAGCGCCTGCTGCACCACGGTGCCGTGGAGCACGCGGTCCAGCTGGTAGCGCTGCTCCAGGATGTTGGTGATGAAGAGGGTGACAACGGCCGCGATCATGGAGAGGGCGCTCCATTGCCCGCGCGTGACGAAGAGCAGCATGTTCTCCGCGCCTTCCTTGCTCCGCAGCAGCCCATGCGTGAGCGCCAACGAGGCCGTGACCACAATGCCCGCGATCCACGCGCGATTCAGCAGCGGTGTCAAAGGAGTTAGCTGCACGAAGCCATACGCCTTCTCCCAATCCATCCACAGGCTGATGCCCATGAGCACGGTGACGAGCACGCTGGCGCGCTCCACCAGTTTGAGGCCCGTGCGCTGCGAGAACCAGAGCAGCAGCACCGCCTCGGCCGCCCAGAAGAGCGTGATGCGGCTGCCCTCGAACTGCACCGGCACCGCCAGGCTGATGAAGGTGAGCGCCAGGCCGATGAGCAGGTACTTGAGCGATTGCGGGATGCCCTCGCGCTTGTGGAAGTAGAGCGCGAAGCCGAGGTAGAAGAGGCCGAGCAGCGCAGTGAACAGTCCCATGACACGCACCTCCAGGTCGTTCAGGAAGTAGGAGCCGATGCTGAAGTAGAAGGCCGTGTTGGCCAGCAGCAACGCGTGATCGAACGCCGTGAAGCTCTGCCGATGGCGGAGGTTGTAACGCAGGTTCATGGCGAAGAAGACCATGAAGAAGGCCGTGGCGAACCCGAATGCGATCAATGATGGGCGCGGCTCGATGTACGGATAGATGCCCAAGCCCCAGCTCAGCATCACAATGACCGTGAGCGCGAAGGCAAGCACGTTGATCACGTACCACTTCTTGAAATTCGAGAGCACGAGCATGCCCGCATTCAGGATGAGCAGGTAGGTGAAGAGCACCTTGTAGTTGCCCTCGCCGGTGCTCACGAGGAAGGGGGCAGCGAAGCCGCCGAGCAAGGAGATCACGGCCAGCTCACGCCGGTCGTACGCGATGGTGAGCGCCACGGCGACGCCGGTGATGGCCACCATGATGATGAAGGCCGGCGTCTGCCCGATGAGCTGGTACTGCTGGAAGGCGATGGCAATGGTGGTGTAGAACACGGCGATGCCGCCAGCCACGAGCACACTGCTGAAGGCCCGGAAGCTCACGCGCAAGCGATGCGCGAAGAAGACGAGCAAGGCGCCGGCACCGAGACCGATCAGCGTCTGGCCCGTTTCATTGATCAAGCCCTTGCCGATGGCATAGCGCAGCAGCAGGCCGATCCCGAGCACCAGCACCGCGATGCCGATCTTGTTGATCAGGTTCTCGCCGATGAACTTCTCCAGGTCGGGGTGGCGCTCGAAGAAGGACGGACGCGGTGGCACAACCCGCGGCTTGGGCTGCTCTACCACTGGCGGCTTCGGCGGATCAACAACAATAGCTGGCTCTTGCTTCGGCTGATCGAAGGCCTCGCGCATACGGCGCAGTGCATCGTCCTCGGCTGGCGCCCCCGGTTCGGGGGGCGTAGGTGGTGCAGTGGGCAGCGGAGTGATGATGGGCGGGGGCGCGATGGGTTCCGCTGGTGGTGGTGCCGCAGCAGGGCGGATGATCGGTGGCGCTTCAGGCGCAGTGGCTCGGGCGGGCTGAGCACTCATCCACTCGGCCATCTGGCGCCGCATGGCCTCCAGCTCGCGCGAAAGCGCACCCATGCGCACCAGCAGCACGATCATGAGCACGATGATGGCGATCGGGATCAGGATCGCGAGGAAGATGGCGCCTTCCATGGCGGCAAGCTAACGCCCGCCGTTCTTGCCGTCATCCAGGCGCTGCAGACAGGCAGCGCAGAACGAAGCTCCAGCGGCATCGATGCTGCTGATCCGCTCCACCGCGTCACGCATCACGCATGCCGTGTCCGGGCAATGCGGCAACGCGCGATTGTGCCCCAGCTCATGCACGACGATTTTCTTCAAGCGGTCGAAATAGCGCTAGCCGTCAGGATTGCCCAGGCGGTACGTGCTCACCATGCAGCTCGGCCCGCCGATGTAGCCCAGACCGAAGACCCCGAAGTCTCGGTACTTCCACGCGGGGGCCTTGATGCGGCTAAATGCATCGCGCTTGGTGATGCTGATGTCCTTGGCGGTGATGCCGATGATGAGGTCCACGCTGTCCGGCCTGATGCCGCGCAGCCAGGCGATGAGTGTATCGGCGCGGTAGCGAGGTGTACGGACCTTCGTGAACGCGTTCCCGGGCAGTTCACGCTGCGGCATCGTGAGCACGGTAGCTGAATGGCGCGTTTCAATGGCCACGCGAGCACTGTCCAGCAGTTCATGCGGCACATCGGCGAGGGGCTGCACCGCGATGACCAACGCATGCTGTCGCGGGGATCGAGCATCCGGCTCCGGATGCGGCATGCACGCCATAAGCACGCAGACTCCGACCACCAGGCACCTCATCGCCACCCGAAGAATAGCATCAGCAGCAGCACCCCGATCAGGTCCATCCATACGCCGGCCTTCACCATCTGGCGCATGGGTACGCGGCCCGTGCCGAAGACGATGGTCTGCATGGGCGATGCAACGGGCAGCATGAAGCCGAGGCTGGCGCCGAGCGCGGCGGGCCACAGGATGCTCTGCGGATCCATGCCCCAGCGCTCGGCCATGGCGGCGAGGATCGGCAGCGTGAGACTAGCCGTTGCGGTGTTGCTGCCCAGCTCGCTCAGTAAGCACACGATCAATGCAGTGGCGCCGATCAGCAGCACCGTGGGCAAGGAATCGAGACCGGCCATGGCCTCGCCGATGATGCTGCTGAGGCCCGTCTTGTCAACGCCCGCTGCGAGCGCGAAGCCGCCGCCGATGAGCAGCAGCACGCCCCAGGGCACGCGCTGCTCGGCGAAGGTCCAACTCATCAAGGCGCGTCCCTCTTCGTGCGTGGCATACGCATCGTGCGGATGGCGCATGCGCCTGCTCGCGGGCAGGAGGAAGAGCAGCACGGCGCCCATCACGGCAACTGCGGCATCGCTCACGTCCTTCAGCGCAGCAGCACGTTCGCGCCAGCCGGTGAAGAGCACGTTATCACCTTGTTTGAGTGAATCGCCGGTGATCCAGAGCAGCGCCACCAAGGCGAACACGCTGCCAGCGAGCCATTCATCGCGCGAGGGTCGGCCCAATGCCTTCAAGCGTTCGCGCACGGCATCGGCACCGCCGAGCGAATCGCCCTTCAGCTTGAAGACGATGCGCGTGAGCAGCAACCACGCGATAACAAGGAAGATGATCGCGAGCGGAAGGCCCGTGGCCATCCATTGCCCGAAGCCGATGCTCACCTGCTCGGGATAGAGCTGCTTCCACAGTGCGAGGAAGACCAGGTTGGGCGGAGTCCCCACCGGCGTGGCCATGCCACCGACCGTTGCGCCGTACGCAACACCTAAGAGCAAAGGCACTGTGAGCCGCGCGCGCGCATCGGCGGGCGCGTCCTCATCGTCGATCAGGCTCAGCGCGATGGGCAGCATCACCAGGGTGGCGGCGGTGCTGTTGATCCACATGCTCAGCAGCGCGCACGCCGCCATCACGCCCAGCACCAGGCGCTCCGAGCCGCTGCCCACGCGCGCCATGATGCCCAGCGCGATGCGCCGGTGCAGGCCGCAGCGCTCGATGCCCAAGGCGATGATGAAGCCGCCGAGGAAGAGGAAGATGATCTCTTTGCCGTAGTGCGCGGCCGTGGCGGGAACGGAATCAACGCCGAGCAATGGGAAGAGCACGAGCGGAAGCACCGACGTGACCGGGATCGGCACGGCCTCGGTGATCCACCAGATGGCCATCCAGGCCACCAGGCCAGCCATGGCAGCGGGCGCGGCGCCCAACTGCCGCATGAGCGCGAACACCAGCAGGGCCGATGCGGGTCCCGCGCTAAGGAGCAGCCAGCGTTTCATGCGAGCGGCGAAGGTCCTGTTCCGCGCGGCAAGATGCGCATCGCTGCTCCCAGGCCATTCAGCGGGACGGGCCGCGATTCGTCGAAATTGGTGGAAACACCACCCCTCCGGATTTGGCGTGGGGCAAGTGGCCCTATTCCTTGCGTGCATGGTCCTTTCCTCCCTATCGCACAGCGCAGTGGTGATCCTGCTCACGGGCATGGCCTTGTGCAGTGCGGTGCTCTTCGCCCTGCTGGTGCTGGAGCGGCGGCGGCGGGGGCACATCGCGCGGGTCTTGGAGCAGGAGCGTGATCTGCGGGCCGCCCAGGCCGCCAACCATGAGTTGGAGCGTGAAGTGCGCGCAGCCGAACGCGAGATCGCGAGCGAACGCATGCGCGAGGCGGCGGGCGGCCTGCTGAACGGCGCAGGGCAGTCGCTCTCGGTGGCCGCGTTGAAGCTGAGCCACGCCTTCGAGGAGCGACCGCGCGAGAGCCTGCTGGAAGCCCGAACGGCGCTGGGGCAGGGCGTTGAGGAAGTGCGGGCCATCAGCTCGGCGCTGCGCCATGAGGAGAGGAGCCGTGCGCCGCTGCCGAAGCTGCTGGAACGCGATGCGGAGCGGATCACGCGCGTGGGCCGGGTGCGCGCCAGCGTGGAATGCCTGGGCGCGGTGCCCAGGCTGAGCGAGGCGGAACACGTACTGCTCTACCGGTCGTGCCAGGAGGCCCTGGTGAATGCCCTCCGCCACAGCGGCACCGATGCGCTGCGCGTGAGCGTCGATGCGCGAGGGCCCCTGGCCATCGCCATCAGCGACAACGGCCGCGGCATCCAGGCCGATCGCATCGGCCATGCCGGGGGCATTGCAGCCATGAAGCGGCGTTGCGCGCTGATCGGCTACCGCGCTGAGGTGCGCACAAGCGAAGGCACGGGCACGGTGTGCTCCATTGTGCGGCTGGCCCCTGGCGAAGCAGCCGCAGCGCTGGGAGCTTCGTATCACGCGAACGGCCACGATCGCCATCGTCCTGGACAACGAGACGAACAAGACCTAATCTAGCCCAACGATGAGAGCTTTCGTCCCCATCGCGCTGATCGACGACCACGACCTGTTCCGCAACGCCCTCTGCGACATGATCGGCCTGCTGGGCGGCTACAAGGTGGTGGCGCAGGCCGGCCACGGCCGCGAGTACCAGGAGACCATCGCCGATGGCAGGCGCGTGGCGGTGGCCATCGTTGACCTGCATATGCCCGTGATGGACGGCTACGAGACCATCGCCTGGATCCGCGCCAACCATCCCGAGACACGTGCCCTGGCGCTCACCTTCGACAACGACGAGCAGGTCATGGCGCGCGCGCTGCAAGCCGGCGCCTGCGGCTTCCTTCCCAAGAACGTGAGCAAGGGCATCTTCCGCGAAGCACTGGAGCAGGTGGCCACCTTGGGGCAATACATCAACAAGGACCTTGTGGAGCACAGCCTGCCCACCACCACCGAGCAGTACGAATCCGAGCGCGCGGCGATCATGGCCGACCTCAAGGGCCGTGACATCGAGTTCATCCGCCATGTGTGCGATGAGAGCGAGCCCACCTATGAGAAGGTCGGCGCCCTGATGAACGTGAGCCTCAGCGCGATCCACGGCTACCGCGAGCGCATCTTCGCCAAGCACTGCATCAAGAGCAAAGCGGGCCTGGTGATCTTCGCCTACAAGTGGGGGATATTGGGGACGGGGTGGCGGCAACGACCCTCCTGAACGCTGTGCGGAGCACGTGCATGGCCATCCGGAACCGGGTTGAACTCCGTTATCAGAGCATCGAATCGCAACCGCATGAGCAAGCGAACCGCGCGCGCCACGAATGTGTGTCCTCGGCCGTATCGTCGTGAGCGCGGATTCGTACCCGATGGGCATCCCGAACGCGCATCAACCATTTTCAGAAAAGAATTGAGCGGGGCAATTGGCAGCGCGCTCATTCACGCCCTTGCGCAGAAATCGCGACAGCAGCGCGCGATGCAATTGGTCACGCCATGAGCGGTCGGGGCCTTTGTCCGGATTAAGGCGCGCGCGGACATGAAGAAATCTCACCCTCCCCCACCAAAATGTCCTCGCAGAACATCCCCTGCTGGGCCGGTATAGCCGCCTGGTCAGTAAACTAGCCACGCATGCGCCCCTCCGTCCCCATCGCCGTGATCGACGACCAAGATTTATTCCGCAACGCGCTCTGCGACATGATCGGTTTGCTGGGCGGCTACAAAGTGGTGTTGCAGGCGGGCAATGGACACGAGTACCAGGAACTCATCGCCGACGGCACGACCGTGTCGGTGGCGATCGTCGACCTGCACATGCCGGTGATGGATGGCTACGAGACCATTGCCTGGATCCGCGCCAACCAACCTGAGACGCGCACCTTGGCGCTCACCTTCGACAACGACGAGCAGACCATGGTGCGTGCGTTGCGCTGCGGCGCCTGTGGCTTCCTGCCGAAGAACGTGAACAAGGGGATTTTCCGCGAAGCGTTGGCTCAGGTGGTCCACTTAGGCCATTACATCAACGAGGATCTCGTGGAGCGAGGCCAAGTGGCATCGCACAGCACTCATGAGGAAGCGCGGGGGCGTGTTATAACGCAGCTGAGCCATCGTGAGGTGGAGTTCATCCGGCAAGTCTGCGACGAATCCGAGCCCACCTATGAGCAGATCGCTGCGCGCATGGGCGTGAGCATGAGCACGGTGCAGGGCTATCGCCACA
>CAZFBP010000045.1:0-14839 GCA_964517255.1 uncultured Chryseobacterium sp. | reverse complement strand
GTGAGGATCACGAATCCATTGGCGACCTCGATCGGCGAAGGCGTGTAGGTGATGTTCTGCGCGGTGCTGCCCGGCGAGTAAAGGCCCGTGCCGCCTGACCATTGCACACCTGTTGCGCCGGTGATCGCCGCGTTCAAGGTGGCCGTGGCGTTGTTGCCGCAGAGCGATTGATCCGCACCCGCATTCACCGTGGGCGCTGGTGTGATGGTGTAGGTGACCTGCGAAGTCACCGGATTGCAGAGCCCGTTGCCAGCGGATGTGAGCGTGAGCGTCACCGTCCCCGCAGCGATCTCCGCAGCGGTGGGCGCGTAGCTCGCGTTCAGCGTGATGTTGTTGGGCGTGTAGGTTCCGCTGCCGCCGCTCCACACGCCGCCCGCTGCACCCGTTACCGAGCCATTGAGGGCGATGCTGCTCGCGTTGGCGCAAACCGTCCCGTTGGTTCCGGCGCTCACGATCGGCGCGGGCGTGTAGGTGATGATGCGCGTGCTGGTGGCGGGCATGCAATTGCCATTGCCCGTCGTCGTCAGAGTCAAGGTCACTTGCCCAGCGGCGATATCCGCGGCGCCAGGCGTGTAGGTCGCATTCAATGTGCTCGCGTTCGGCGAGAAGGAGCCGGTGCCGCCGCTCCAGATGCCGCCAGTAGCCACCTGCACGCTGCCATTCAGCGCCACCACCGCATTATTCGCGCACACGGTCACATTCGGCCCTGCATTCGCCGTGGGCGAATCCGTGAAGAGGATCACCATCTGATCGGTGGTGGCATTGCAAAGGCCATTGCCGGTGGTGGTGAGCGCGAGCGTCACGCTGCCGCTCGCGATCTCCGCGGCGGTGGGCGTGTACAACGCGCTCATGTTCGTAGCGCTCGGATCGAAGGTTCCGTTGCCTCCGCTCCACGCGGCGCCCATGGCCACCGTGAATGCACCGGCGAGCGCGGTCACCGGATTGTTGGCGCATTGCGTGCGGTCCGCACCGGCGTTGGCCGTGGGCGCTGGCGTGATCGTGAAGGTGACGTTGCTGCTCACGGCGCCGCAGTTGCCGTTGCCCACCGTGGTGAGCGTCAAGGTCACTGTGCCAGCGGCGCGTTCGGCCGCGCTTGGCGTGTACACCGCATCGAGCGTGCTGCTGCTCGGGCTGAAGGTGCCCGTGCCGCCGGTCCAGATCGCGCCGGTAGCAACCGTGATGCTGCCGTTCAGGTTGATTGCAGCGTTGTTGGCGCATACCGTTTGGCTGGCGCCAGCACTCACCGTGGGCGCGGGCGTGAACGTGATCACGCGGCTGCTCGAGACCGCATTGCAATTGCCGTTGCCCGTGCTGGTGAGCGTCAAGGTGAGCGTGCCCGCCGCGATCTCCGCAGGCGTTGGCGTGTAAGTGGCGATCAGCGTGGTGTTGTTCGGCGTGAAGCTGCCCAGGCCGCCGCTCCAGATCCCGCCGGAGGCCACCGTCACGCTGCCATTCAGCGGTATCGCTGCGTTGTTCGCGCAGAACGAGGCCGGTGCGCCCGCATTCACCGTCGGCGATGGCGTGAAGGCCAAGGTGATGTTGCTGCTCACGGCATTGCACAGGCCATTGCCGGTGGTGGTGAGCGTGAGCGTCACGCTACCGCTGGCGATCTCCGCCGCAGTGGGCGTGTAGGTCGCGTTCACGTTGTTGGGGCTGGGGCTGAAGGTGCCCGCGCCACCGCTCCAGACCGCACCGGTGGCCACGGTGAATGTGCCGTTCAGCGTAGCGACCGGATCGTTCGTGCAGAGCGTCTGCCCTGCACCGGCATTCACCGTGGGCGCAGGCGTGATGGTGAAGGTGACGCTGCTGCTCACCGCGTTGCAATTGCCATTGCCCGTGCTCGCCAAGGTGAGCGTCACGGTGCCTGCGGCGATCTGCGCGGCCGTGGGCGTGTAGGTCGCGTTCAGTGCCGTGTTGCTGGGGCTGAAGCTTCCTCCGCCTGCGCTCCATGCGCCGCCGGTCGCGCCGATCACGCTTCCATTCAAGCTTATCAGCGGTGCGTTCGCGCACACGGTGCCATTGGTGCCCGCGTTCACAATGGGCGCCGGCGTGAAGGTGATCACCTTGTTCGCCGAGACCGCGTTGCAATTGCCGTTGCCGGTAGTGGTGAGCGTGAGCGTCACGATTCCGTTCGCGATCTCTGCCGGCGTCGGCGTATAGGTCGCGTTCAGCGCCGTGTTGTTCGGCGTGAATGAACCGGCGCCGCCGCTCCACACGCCGCCCGTGGCGCCGCCAACCGTGCCGTTCAGCGCTACGATCGCATTGTTCGCGCAGATCGTCGCATCGGCTCCCGCGCTCACCGTGGGCGCAGGGGTGAAGTTCAAGGTGACATTGCTGCTCACCGCGTTGCACAGACCGTTGCCGGTGGTGGTGAGCGTGAGCGTCACGTTGCCGTTCGCGATCTCCGCAGCGCTCGGCGTGTACACCGCGCCGAGGTTGGTGTTGCTCGGGTTGAAGGTGCCATTGCCGCCGCTCCAGGTGCCGCCCGTCGCCACCGTGATGCTGCCGTTCAGGGCCGCTGCCGGGTTGTTGGCGCACAGCGTGATGTTGCTGCCCGCATTCGCCGTGGGCGCTGGCGCGATGGTGAAGGTGACGTTGCTGCTCACCGCATTGCAATTGCCGTTGCCGACCGAGGTCAGCGTGAGCGTTACGGTGCCTGCTGCGATCTGCGCCGCCGTGGGCAGGTAGGTCGCATTCAATGTGGTGTTGTTCGGCGTGAAGGTGCCAGCGCCGCCGCTCCAGATCGCCCCAGTGGCTCCGCTCACGGTACCGTTCAGGTTGATCAGCGGCGCGTTGGCGCACACAGCGCCATTGGTGCCCGCATTCACAATCGGCGAAGACGTGAAGGTGATGACGACGTTGCTGATCGCGGCCACGCAATTGCCGTTGCCCGTGGTGGTGAGCGTGAGGTTGAGGATGCCCGCAGCGATCTCGGCCGCCGTCGGTGCGTAGCTCGCATTCAGCGCGGTGTTGTTCGGGGTGAAGGATCCCGCGCCGCCGCCCCAGATGCCACCCGTCGCGATGGTGACGCTTCCATTGAGCGCTACCGTGGGGTTGTTGGAGCAAACAGAGATGGCGCTGCCCGCATTGGCCGTGGGCGAAGGCGTGAACGCGATCACCATCGCATCGCTCACCGCATTGCACAGGCCGTTGCCCGTGGTGGTGAGCGTCAGCGTCACCGAGCCGTTGGCGATCTCGGCAGCGGTGGGCGTGTAGGTCGCGTTCACGTTGTTCGCGCTGGGGCTGAAGGTGCCCGCGCCGCCGCCCCAGATCACGCCGGTGGCCACCGAGAAAGCCCCGTTCAGCGTCACCGTGGCGTTGTTCGAGCACAGCGTCTGATCCGCCCCGGCGTTCACCGTGGGCGCAGGCGCAATCGTGATGATCACCTGGTCGCTCACCGCGTTGCACAAGCCATTGCCTGTGGAAGTGAGCGTGAGCGTCACCGAACCCGCAGTGCGTTCGGCGGCCGTGGGCGTGTAGGTGGCGTTGAGCGTGGTATTGTTGGGCGAGTAGGTGCCAGCGCCGCCGCTCCAGATGCCGCCCGTTGAGCCGGTCACGGATCCATTCAGCACGATGGCCGCGTTGTTGGCGCAGACCGTTCCGTTCGCTCCGGCATTCACCGCCGGTGCAGGCGTGAAGTTGATCACCTTGTCGTCGCTCACGGCCACGCAATTGCCATTGCCGGTGGTGGTGAGCGCGAGGGTCACGATGCCCGCGGCGATCTCGCCAGCTGTGGGCGTGTAGGTGGCATTCAGCGCGGTGTTGTTCGGGATGAAAGAACCCGCGCCGCCGCTCCATACGCCGCCCGTTGCAATAGCGACCGATCCGCCGAGCGCAACGCTCGCATTGTTCGCGCAGCGCGTCACATCAGGACCTGCATTCGCCGTGGGCGATGCCGTGAACGTGAGCACGGCATCGTCGCTCACTACCGCGCAATTGCCGTTGCCCGTGGTGGTGAGCAGGAGCGTTACGCTGCCCGTTGCGATCTCCGATGCGGTGGGCGTGTAGGTGGCGCTCATGTTCGTAGCGCTCGGGCTGAAGGTGCCGGCGCCGCCGCTCCAGATGCCGCCCGTCGCGGTGGTGAAGCTGCCGAGCAATGTGGCCGTGGCGTTGTTCGAGCAGAGGCTCTGATCGGCGCCCGCATTGGCCGTGGGCGCCACCGTGATGGTGTAGGTCACCTGGGCAGCCTCCGGATTGCAGAGGCCATTGCCCGTGGATGTCAGGGTGAGCGTAACGGTGCCGGCGGCGCGCTCAGCAGCCGTCGGCGTGTAGGTCGCGTTAAGTGCGGTGTTGCTCGGCGAGTAGCTGCCAGCGCCGCCGGTCCAGATGCCGCCCGTTGCGCCGGTAACGGATCCGTTCAATACGATGGCCGCGTTGTTCGCGCAAACGCTGCCGTTCGCGCCTGCGCTCACGATGGGCGCGGGCGAGAAGCTGATGGTGCGGCTGCTGGTGGCCGGGTTGCAAGTACCGTTGCCTGTGGTGGTGAGGATCAATGTCACCGATCCGTTGGCGATCTCCGCTGCGGTGGGCGTATAGGTCGTGTTGAGCGCCGTGTTCGAGGGATTGAAGGATCCGGTGCCGCCGCTCCAGATGCCGCCAGTGGCGAGCGTCACGCTGCCGTTGAGGGCGATGCTCGCGTTGTTCGCGCACACCGTGCTGTTCGCGCCTGCATTCGCGGTTGGTGAAGGTGTGAAGGTGAGCAGCATCGCATCGCTCACCGCGATGCAATTGCCGTTGCCCGTGGTGGTGAGCATGAGCGTCACCGCGCCGTTGGCGATCTCCGCAGCCGTGGGCGTGTAGGTGGCGTTCATGTTAGTGGTGCTCGGGTCGAAGGCGCCCGCGCCACCGCTCCAGATGCCACCCGTTGCCACCGTGAAGCTGCCGTTCAAGTTCACCGTTGCGTTGTTGCCGCAGAGCACGCGGTCCACTCCTGCATTCACCGTGGGTGCGGGCGAGAAGGTGTAGGTCACTTGATGGCTCACCGCATTGCAGAGGCCGTTGCCGGTGCTGGTGATGGTGAGCGTGAGCGTGCCCGCCGCGATCTCCGCAGCCGTGGGCGAATAGCTCGCATTCAAGGTGGTGTTGTTGGGCGAATAGCTGCCAGCGCCGCCGCTCCAGATCCCGCCGGTCGCGCCCGTCACGCTTCCGTTCAGCGCGATTACCGCGTTGTTGGCGCATACTGTCGCATTCGTGCCAGCCGAAACGAGCGGCGCTGGCGTGATGCTGATCACCTTGCTGCTCGTGGCCGCAAGGCAATTGCCGTTGCCCGTGGTGGTGAGCGTGAGCGTCACCGTGCCCGCTGCGATCTCGGCGGCCGATGGCGTGTAGGTGGCGTTGAGCGTGGTGTTGTTCGGGTTGAACGAGCCGCTGCCGCCGCTCCAGATGCCGCCCGCGGCGATGCTGACGGATCCGTTCAGGGCCAGTGCCGGATCGTTCGCGCACACCGTTGCGTTGCCGCCGGCATTCGCCGTGGGTGAAGCGGTGAAGGAGATCACCATCTGATCCGCGGCCGCCAAGCAGCTGCCGTTGCCGGTGGTGGTGAGCGTGAGCGTCACCGAGCCCGATGCGATCTCCGCCGCTGTGGGCGTGTAGGTCGCGCTCATGTTCGTGGTGCTCGGGTCGAAGGCGCCATTGCCGCCGCTCCAGATGCCGCCCGTGGCTACCGTGAAGCCGCCCGCGAGCGAGGCCACGGGGTTGTTGGCGCACAGCACCTGATCGGCTCCTGCATGGGCTGTTGGCGCAGGCGTTATGGTGTAAGTGACCTGTGCACTCTCGGCGTTGCAAGCGCCATTGCCCACCGATGTCAAGGTGAGCGTCACGCTGCCAGCGGCGATCTCGGCCGCTGCAGGCGCATAGGTCGCGTTGAGCGTGGTGTTGTTCGGCGTGAAGGTTCCCGTGCCGCTGCTCCAGATTCCGCCGGTGGCGCCGGTCACGCTGCCATTCAAGCTGATGGTCGAAGCATTGGCGCACACGCTGCCATTCGCCCCGGCGCTCACGATGGGCGCCGGCGTGAAGGTGACCACTCGATTGCTTGTTGCGGGCAGGCAATTGCCGTTGCCGGTGGTGGTGAGCGTCAGTATCAGGCTGCCCGCCGCGATCTCGGCAGCCGTGGGGGTGTAAGTGGCGTTGAGCACCGTGTTGCTGGGGCTGAAGGCACCGGTGCCGCCGGTCCAGATGCCGCCTGTTGCTCCGGTCACGCTGCCATTCAGGGCGATTACCGCGTTGTTCGCGCAAGCCGAGCTGTTCGCGCCTGCGTTCGCGGTGGGCGCTGCCGTGTACCAGAGCAGCACCTGGTCATTCACCGCAAGGCAGTTGCCATTACCGGTGGTGGTGAGGGTGAGCGTCACGGAACCCGAAGCGAGCTCCGCCGCCGTGGGCGTGTAGGTGGCGCTCATGTTCGTGGTGCTTGGGTCGAAGCTGCCCGTACCACCGCTCCAAATGCCGCCAGTGGCAACGGAGAAAGCACCATTCAAGGTGGCTACTGCATTGTTCGCGCATAGCGTCTGGTCCGCATCTGCATTCACTGTGGGCGCTGGCGTGAAGGTTACGAGCACGCTGTCGGTGACCGCCTGGCAAACACCATTGCCCGTTGAGGTCAGTCGGATCCACACCTGCCCTGCGGTCAGTACGGACGCGCTCGGCGTGTAGGTCGCGTTCAGGTTGCTGTTGCTGGGCAGGAAGGTGCCGCTGCTCGCGGTCCATACGCCACCGACCGCATTGAGCACGCTGCCCGCGAGCTGTACCACGGGATTGTTGCGGCAGACACTCTGATCGGGGCCTGCGTTGGGGATCGGTGGCGGGCTGAAGGTGACCACCATGGCATCGCTGGCGGGCGTGCAGGGGCCCGTGGAAGTCAGCGTCAAGGTCACGTTGCCGATGGCGAGGTCGGCGATGCTGGGCTCGTAGGTCGCGGAGAGCGAAGTGGCGCTCGGCGTGAAGGTGCCGCTGCCGCTGGTGGTCCAGATGCCGGTGGTGCTTCCGCCGGAAACAGAGCCATTCAGGGTGACGTTCTCGCCGGCGCATCGCGTCTGATCCGCACCGGCATCAACGAGGATCTGCCCCGCGAACTCGGAGAAGAAGCCGTAGCGGCAACCCGATGCCGCACCGCCATTGATGATCGCGAGCGAGAACACATCCGTGGTGTTGGTCACGATGAAGGCCTGGTTCACCGGCACCTCGGTTGTGTTGTATTGGATCCGCGCGGCCAACCATTGGCCACCTGTGCCGGGTACCGCCTGGAAAGCAGAACCCGGTATCGTCGCCGTACCGGGTCCTGTCACCACGAAGTTGTTCTGCGAGCCGTTCCGAACCAGCAGGTTCAAGAAGAATGATTCCGAGGTGGATCGCGTGAAGCTGAGCTGCGTGCTGCCCGCGCAATTGAGCGGAGGGAGGATGGCCATGCCCTGCTCGCAGCCGAAGCCGGTGACGTGGATGGCGTAAAGCGGCTTCGAGCCCGTGACCAATGTGGCGTTATTGGCCGCGCCCGCCAGGTAGTCCATATCATGGCGGTAGTACTGCCCCGCGAAGAGCGTGGCCACCGGCGCTGGGCTACCATCGATGAAGACCTGCGTGTTGTTCTGCACGGCCATCACGAAGAGCGACTCGTCGCCGTTGTTGTTCAGCGCGCCCTTCACCGCCACGTACTCCGTGCCGAGGATGTTCACCGGCACGATCTGGTCGAGCATCAGGTCATAGCAGCCGCCAGAGGGGTTGTGGTTCGAGTCGTCCTTGATGGAGACCGCGATGGGCTTGTCCGAAAGCACGACCGCACCCGAGGGGTGCGTCATGGGGTCGGTGTGCGTGGCTGGTGTTGTATTCGCTGTTGAATAGGTCTCGCCTGCATTCAGCGTCACCGTCCACGGCGTCAAAGCCGGATGGCCATCCACCGCCACCGGCGAATAGATCAGCACGGTGGTGTTGTTCTCGGTCGCAACGATGTCGAAGGAGGCGAAGGCCAGATCGGCGTTGTTCGGAACGAAGCTGTGGTTGTAGAAGGGGGCGTGCTTGTGCAGTGGGATGTAGAACTCGGTGCCCAAGCCATTGGCGCCCTTCAGCGCCATGATATCCGGGTTGTTCGTATTGCTCGATTCGTAGTAGCAGGTGATGTTGGCCGTGGATTGGATCCGCAGGCCCGTGTTGCGGATACTGTTCGTGGGGCGCGTCTCCAACTGGGCCTTCAACGTCGTCATGTTGTGGCGCACAGCCGAATTGGCGGGCACGTTTAGCACGATGGGGCTGCCTCCATTGAAGGCCGGGTTGGCAGGCTGCGAAACCGTTACGGTCGCGGCCGCATTGCCCGTGGTCACGTTCAGGAAAATCGGCTCATCCCCGGGCATGTTGTGCCGAAGGGTGACATCGGGCGGAGCCATCCAGAACTCGGTCCCCGTCTGTGCTTGGATGAGCCCGGTAAGGAGCAGTCCAAGCACCAAGAGCAGTGCCTGTTTCATTCGATAAGGTCAGCCCGTGAGTGGCGGGCCGGGGCCGTTCTACGCAGACCTGTCATTGGGGTTCGTTCGTCGACGAACCGCGCCCGCCAGTCGGCAGCTTCTGACCCATGCGATGCCTTGGGCCCGGTCACGGTCGAGGAGGAATGGCCATACCCACCCCCGTACTTTGGCGCATCCCTCCACGCCAGCGCTCCATGTCCCGTCCACTGCTCCTGTTGCTGCTGGGCGCTCTTTTCGCCACCCTCGCGGTGCTGGTCGATGAGCCTGACCCGGAAGCGCGACTAAGCGCGGCAGCCGCGCGATTGGAACAGCGCATCGAGGCGGCCCAACAGGAGTTAAACGCACTCGTTGAGGAAGAAGCCCGCCTCGTGTCCTCATGGGGCCCCCAGGCTTGGATGGATAGGCAAGCGGAGGTGCTGGAACGGGAACTAGATCGGACAGGCACCCTGCTCCATGTGGAGGTGGACGACAGCCTCCTGGCTTGGTCGGGTGATCTGATAGGCTACGAGGATCCGGGTCAAGGGGTGAGCCTGCGCGCGTCCGTGCGCATCGGCAGCATGATGGTTCATGCCACGCGGCCGGTATGGAGTGCACCGCGCGTGCAGAACCGATACCTCCGCGAGGGCTTCCATGCATCATTGCGCCCAGCCGAAGGTCTGATGGCCGTGCCCCCCGCTCGGCCGGGAGTTGATATCCGGGCCGGCGCCGCCACTGCACTGCTTCGCGTGGCTTGGCGCGATGGCGCCATGGAGCTCGGCGCCTGGCTCTGGTGGCGCGCCGCGCTCATCGCGTGTGCATCCATGCTCTTGATCGCAGCCTTGTGGAAAGCCTGTGAGCAGCTCCTGAACCGACAACGGATCTTGGCCGTGGCCTTGTTCATCGCCGGACTGATCCTGATGCGCTGGCTCTCGCTCGCCTTCGGCCATTCCGCTCCGTTCGACCGCTGGCCGCTCTTCGACCCGGCCGTTTACGCCACCGGTTGGTGGTTCCCCTCGCTCGGGGACTTGGCGATCAATGCTGTCCTGTTGGCGCTCGGCTCCCTCTTCGCCCTGCGGGCAGCACGGCATCAGAGGCCGAGCTCCAAGCCAACGACCGCGTTCGTGGCGCTCATCATCCCGATGTTTCATGCGGCAGCCATCACGTGGCTCACCATCGGGCTGGTGGGTAGCAGCACCATCGACCTGGACCTGTACCACCTCCAAGGCCTTGGTGCGTTTGGCGTGGTGGCGTTGTTGGTCGTGGCCTTGCTGATGGCCGGCTGGTGCTTGACAGTATTAGCCGCGATGAAGCTGCTGGCACCGGGCGCCGTTCGCCGTTTTGCGGCCCCGGCCTTGCTGGCTGCGGGCACCTCGGTGCTGGCACATCACCTTTTGGGCGTTCGTGATACCGTCCTCTTCCTGTGGCCGCTGGTCGGGTTGGCGGTCTTCCTTTCCGGTCGGGCGCGTGCTTTCGGATTCCTGCACGGCGTGCTCTTGCTGGCTGTGCTCGCGGGCACAAGCACGCACATCATCGCCAAGCACATGAGCGACCGTGAGCGCAACGAGCGCTCGGTGCTTGCCGAGCGTCTTGCCATGCGCGAGGACCCCGTGCTTGAGCAGCTGTTCCGTGATAGTGCGCCCGCCATCCGTCGCGACATGGATCTCTATCGCTTGTTCGCGAGTGGCAGTTATTGCGACCCCACCGACCTGCAGAAGCTCGTGAAGCAGCCGCACTTCAGCGGGTATTGGGAGCGCTATGACCTTCGACTATTCGGCTATGACCCGCAAGGTGAGCTCCGATGCGCCACCGACCTCGATGCGCCGCTCGGCTTCACGGTTGATTCGGCGGCCTTCCCGGCAGGCGTCAGCGACATGCCCGACCTCTTCGTTGACGAACGCATCGGTGGAGAGCTTTACTACCATGCGCGCATCGCCATCATGCCCAATGACAGTGCGCCGCCCGCGCAGCTCGTGGTGGAGCTGAGGCCGCGCTCGCTCTCGCAAGGCGCCGGTTTCCCCGACCTCCTGCTCGCGGGCACGGATGAGCTCGCGCGACGCACCGAGCGGTACTCGCAGGCGCGCTACGTCAATGGCCTGCTCATGGATCGCCGCGGGCCCGTATCGCACCCGCAGCGCTGGAGCCGAGCCTTGGACGGTGAGCTGTGGTATGTCGAGAGCGGTCAGGATTTCCTGGCGAAGGCATTAGGCGGCAACGTGGTGATGGTGCTCGGCCTGCCCCACAGGACCTTCTTGGATCGCATCACCACCTTCAGCTACCTGTTCACGTTATTCGGGCTCTTGATGCTGATCGCGCTCGGCACGCACGCAGCGCTCACCGGCACCATGCCCGACCTCGGCATCGGTACTAAGGTGCGCGCAGCACTAGTGCTCTTCGCCATCACGGGCCTCGTGTTCTTCGGGATCGGGTCACAGCGCCTGCTAACGCGCCAGTTCGAGGAGCGCGAGGCCAACGCCTCCCTTGACAAGGCACGCGCCGTGAGCCAGGAACTCCGCCGTCGGATCGGCGATGAGCGCATCGATAGCGAAGCGTACACCGGCTACCTGAACTACCTGCTCAGCCAACTCGGCAACGCCTACTTCACCGACCTCACGCTGTATGCGCCCGATGGCCGCTGGCTTGCATCGACGCGGCCGCAGATGCTCTCGCAAGGGCTGCTCGGCCCGCGCATGGACCACAGCGCTTATGCGCGCCTAGCCATCCGGCAGCAGAGCGCCTTC
Source organism: uncultured Chryseobacterium sp. (assembly GCA_964517255.1). Taxonomy (GTDB): domain Bacteria; phylum Bacteroidota; class Bacteroidia; order Flavobacteriales_F; family PHOS-HE28; genus PHOS-HE28. The sequence continues at coordinate 3,675 of CAZFBP010000045.1, read as the reverse complement.
GTTCACCAGGAGCGCGTGGGCACGGCCGGCTTCCGAACGGCCTATCTGCCGGTGCTCGACAGCAAGGGCAAGGGGCAAGCCTTCCTCGCGCTGCCCAGCTTCGCCGACCAAGCGCAGCAATCGGAGGAGCGCGCGCAGCTGCTGGTGGCGGTGGTGAACCTCTTCGTGCTGCTCTTCGCGCTGAGCGTGCTGCTCGCGGTCTTCATCAGCAACTGGACCACACGCCCGCTCGATGTGCTCAAGCGCGCACTGGCCCGCGTTGCCCTGCGCGGCAGCAATCAACCCATCCATTACCGGGGCAACGATGAGGTGGGCGAACTTGTAGCCGTGTACAACCAGAAGGTGGAAGAACTGCGTGAGAGCGCCGAGCGCTTGGCGCGCAGCGAACGGGAAAGCGCGTGGCGCGAAATGGCACGCCAGGTGGCGCATGAGGTGAAGAATCCGCTCACGCCGATGAAGCTCGGCATCCAGCACTTCCAATACACCTTCGACCCGAAGGCCGCGGATGCGAAGGAGCGCCTCGACCGCTTCGCGAAGAGCATGGTGGAACAGATCGATACGCTCAACGGCGTGGCCTCGGCCTTCTCGCAATTCGCGCAGATGCCCGCCGCGTCGCCCACCGAGCTCGACCTGTGCGAAGTGGTGCGCGCCGCCGTGGATGTCTTCCATGCATCGCCGGGCATCACCATCACGCATCAAGAAGAAGGCCCGTTGCCCGTGCTTGCCGACCGCGAGCACATGCTGCGCGTGCTGAACAACCTGATCAAGAATGCCGTGCAAGCCGTGCCCGAGGACCATGATGGCCGCATCGATGTGATCGCACGGCGCGAAGGCGCGAGGGCGCGGATCGAAGTGCGCGACAACGGAACGGGCATACCAGCCGATGCGCGCGACCGCATCTTCACGCCGAGCTTCACCACAAAGAGCAGCGGCATGGGCCTGGGCCTGGCCATGGTGAAGCGCATGGTGGAGCAGGCGGGCGGCCGTGTGTGGTTCGAGAGCGAAGAGGGCAAGGGCACGCGGTTCTTCGTGGAGCTACCGTTGCGCCGTTAGGCCGATACATTTGAGCCAATGTCCTGCACCAACCTCCTGGTGACCGATGCCGACAGCATCCGCACCATCACCATCAACCGTCCCGACCAGCTCAACGCGCTCAACCGCGCCACCATCGACGAGCTGGATCGCGCGCTCACCGAGGCCGATGCCGACAAGAGCGTGCGCGTGCTCATCATCACCGGCGGCGGCGCCAAGGCCTTCGTGGCGGGCGCCGACATCAAGGAGTTCGCGCACTTCAGTGTGGAGGAAGGGCGCGCGCTCAGCGCCGATGGCCAGAAGAAGCTCTTCGACCATGTGGAGAACATGAGCAAGCCCGTGATCGCCGCAGTGAACGGCTTCGCGCTCGGCGGCGGACTGGAACTGGCCATGAGCTGCCACTTCCGCGTGGCCAGCGACAATGCCAAACTCGGCCTGCCCGAGGTGGGCCTGGGCGTGATTCCCGGTTACGGCGGCACACAACGGCTGGCGCGTCTCGTGGGCAAGGGCAAGGCGATGGAGATGATCTTCCTCGGCGGGGCGGGCATGATCAAAGCCGATGAGGCCCTGCAATGGGGGCTGGTGAACCACGTTGTTGCGCCAGATCAGCTGATGACCAAGTGCAACGAGCTCGCCGCAGCCATCGCGAAGAACAGTCCCACGGCATTGGGCGCCGCCATCCGCGCGGTGAACGCCGGCTACGAACCTGGCGCCAACGGCCTGCAACGCGAGATCGAGGAGTTCGGCAAGTGCTTCGGCACGGCGGACTTCAAGGAGGGCACGAGCGCGTTCATGGAGAAGAGGAAGGCGGAGTTCAAGGGTGCTTGATCGCCGCGGGCGAGTCGCGATAGACCCGTCAGTGCTGAACCATGAACGGCTCGAAGAGCTTCACCAGCAGCGCATTGTAGTGCGGTACACGCTCCTCCAGGTCGAAGCCTGCCGCCAGCGTTTCGGGGATCCAGCCACGCGAGACCAAACTGCAGCAGGAGATGAGGTAGTCCTCCTCTGCTACCGTGAGCGCGCGCAACTCGCCCGCTGCGACCAGCGACCGGAAACACGCGCGCAGGCCGACCTGGCGCTTCTCCTGCGTGGCGCGGTACTGCGCCTTCACCTTGGGCAGTTGCGAGAGCAGGCGGGCCATGCTCAAGAGCAGGCTCCGGTAGGCGATGTGGTTGCGCAGTATCCGCTCGAAACGCGCGAAGAAGTCATCGAGCGAAGTGACGCTCCCATCGGGCACCGCGGCATCGTTCAGCGCTCGTAGGCCCAGGCCCAGTTCCAGCACGATCGACTCCTTATCCGGGAAGTAGTAAGTAATGTGCCCCGGACGCATGCCGAGCGTTCGTGCGATATCCCGGACCGCCACTTGCTCCACGCCGTGCTTGTTGAACAGCATGAGCGCCTTCGCAAGGATCCGCGCTCGTTTACCCTCGCCCTTGACCGTGATCCTCCGTTTCGCCGTACATTTGGACATTGTCCAAATCTACGACAATGCGCTACACACACCCGCACACCATCGAGAACGGCCATGGCGAGCTGCTCACCTTCGTGAGGCTCGATGGTGACAAGCTGATCGTGGAGAACCTGGTTCAGCCCGGTTCGGGGCCACCGATGCACGTCCATCACCGGCAGGCGGAATCGCTCACCGTGGTCAGCGGTCGCATCGGCGTGCAGGAACTGGGAAAGTCCCCGACCGAACATGGACCCGGCGAGACCGTGACGTTCGCTGCGGGTGTGCCTCACAAGTTTTGGGCAGCGGGCGCAGAACCTTTACGATGTAAGGGCTGGATCCAACCGGCCGACAATGTCGAGTACTTCCTTACGGAGCTCTATCGCAGCACCCGCGAGAATGGCGGCAAGCGGCCCAAGGACTTCGACGGCGCCTACTTGGGCATGCGCTACGCCAGCGAATTCGACATCCTGGAGGTGCCGGGCTTCGTGAAGAAGGTGATCTGGCCCCTCACGGTGTTTATTGGAAAGCTCGCTGGCAAGCACAAGCGTTATGCAGACGCGCCAGAACCGCTGAGGTAGGCGATGGTGGACTTCGCGCTGATGCGTGCGTTCGACCGCCGAACCGCCCTACTTCGCCCGCATCCGGTTCCCCTTCGCCTCGTGCGTGAGCTCCGCAAGGCCAGCGCTTCCATCAGCGGCGGCAGGTAAACACCGAAACGACCGCGCAGGCCTTTCTTCAGGCCGTACCAGCCTTTCACCGGATTCTTCTCACTGCGGCCCCAGGCCTCCACCGTGCCCTCCTTCGCGGGCTTCTGCTCATCGGCACCGCCGAGGTCCATCCAATCACCGTGCTTCTTCAGCATGGCGTGCAGGTCCGTGATGCAGCGGATATCGTAGAGTAGAACGGTCTTCCCAACGGTGCAGACGAGCACTTCCGTGCCGTCTTTATTTTCGATATGCATCGTGTATTCTGAAGAACCGGGTGGCGTCTTCAGTTTCCAGGGTCTTTCTTTGGTGCGGTGTTCCATGGAGGTAGATCCTACAGCGTACCCCGGTTCTCCTGCTCCCTTTCGATCGCCTCGAACAGCGCCTTGAAGTTGCCCTTGCCGAAGCCCTTGGCGCCTTTGCGCTGGATGATTTCGAAGAACATCGTGGGGGGGTGATTCCTACGCGCCATTCCACACCGGACGAATG
>CAZFBP010000044.1:0-14885 GCA_964517255.1 uncultured Chryseobacterium sp. | reverse complement strand
CAACAACGTGCTGCGCGGCAACGACAGCCTGAAGGTGGCCACCGTGCAGAACCTCGACGCGCGCTACGAGTTCTATCCGGCCGCAGGCGAAGTGATCAGCGCAGGGGTGTTCTACAAGCGCTTCACCGACCCGATCGAGATGTTCTTCCTGCCCGGCGCCGGCAGCGGTGGCACCCGCAACTTCACCTTCGGCAATGCGCGCAGCGCCACCAGCGTGGGCGCCGAGGTGGAAGTGCGTCGCTCGCTCAACACGGTTTGCGCCGAGGGCGTCCTGAGCCGTTTGGGCGTGATGCTGAATGCCGCGTACATCGTGACGCGCGTGGATCTCGGGAAGGAGGCAGCGGGCCAGCAGCAGCAGCGACCGCTCATGGGCCAGAGCCCCTACATCGTGAACGCCGGCCTCTATTACCAGGACCGCGAGCGGCAGCTCCAGGGCAGCATCCTCTACAACGTGATCGGCCCGCGACTCTTCGCCGTGGGCACCTACGGAACACCGGACATCCACGAGATGCCGCGCAATGCGATCGACGTGGCGGTGACCAAGGGCCTGGGCAAACGCTTGGATCTGAAGCTGGCCGCGCAGGACATCCTCAACCAGCGCGTTCTGCTGGTGCAGGACAGCGATGGCGATGGCCGAATCGGCCGCAAGGACAAGCAGATCATGAGCTTCCGCAGGGGCGCCTACTTCACCGTGGGCCTCAGCGCGCGGTTCTGATCGGGCTTCGCCGTGCGCGCGAATTGCTCAGTCGGCATCAACCAGGAGGTCCAATCGTGCTGCGCCAGAAGGAACGATGGCGGCAAGGCCCTGATTCTCCTCCACCGACCATTAACGAAATGATAACGCGGCTTTGCGATCGGATAATGGAGCGGTGAACACCAGCTAACCACCCGGCCATCACTTCGCCGCCGAAACAGCAAACGAACAAACGCATGACCCTCTGGAAGAACCATACCCTGAGCCTGCTGCTCCTCGGAGCCGCCGCCGTGAGCCTGCCCGCCTGCAAGAAGAAGGAAGGATGCACCGACCCCGCCGCATTGAACTACGATGCCGATGCCGACAAGGACTGCTGCTGCCAGTACAGCACGCAGAGGCAGTTCACCATCACCGATCTGGGCGGTGGCGTGCAGCAAGTGGAAGGCGAGACCGAGGTGGACTTCACCTTCACCAGCGGCACCAAGTGGCTGCTGAAGGGCTTCGTGTACGTGAACAACGGCGCCACGCTCACCGTGCAGCCGGGCACCATCGTGAAGGGCGACAAGGACACCAAGGGCACGCTGATCATCCGCCGCGGCGGCAAGCTCAACGCCGATGGCACCGCGAGCCAGCCCATCGTGTTCACCAGCAACCAGCCTGCGGGAGCACGCAGCTACGGTGATTGGGGCGGCGTGGTGATCTGCGGCCAGGCCCCGCACAACCAGCCCAGCGACCCCGTGATCGAAGGCGGTCCCGATGCGAGCTACGGCGGCACCAATGCCGGCGACAACAGCGGGATCCTGCGCTACGTGCGCATCGAGTTCTGCGGCATCGCCTTCCAGCCCAACCAGGAGATCAACGGCCTCACCCTCGGCGCGGTGGGCAGCGGCACCACCATCGACCATGTGCAGGTGAGCTACAGCGGGGACGATAGCTACGAGTGGTTCGGCGGCACGGTGAACGCCAAGCACCTGATCGCCTTCCGCGGCTGGGACGACGACTTCGACCAGGACTTCGGCTGGCAGGGCAAGGTGCAATGGGCCGTGTGCCTGCGCGATCCCGCCATCGCCGACCAGAGCAGCAGCAACGGCTTCGAGTGCGACAACGACGCGGCCGGCAACAGCGCCGCTCCCTACTCGCGCGGCACCTGGAGCAACGTGAGCGTGTTCGGCCCGCAGGCCAACGCCGGCACTGCCATCAACAGCCTGTACAAGCGCGCGCTTCACCTGCGCCGCAACACGCAGACCCGCGTGTTCAACAGCGTCTTCGCCGGCTACCCCACGGGCCTCTACATCGACGGCAACAGCACGCAGGCCAACGCCACCAACGGCGACCTGATGTTCCGCGGCAACGTGCTGGCGGGCATGGCCACGCCGATCGATGTGCCCAGCGGACAGAACTGGGACCAGGCCGCGATCACCGCCTGGGTGAGCACCGCAGGATGGAACAATAGCGTGCTCGCCGCCAATGCCGAGCTCATGCTGAATGACCCCTTCAATCTGAGCAGTCCCAACTTCCGGCCTCAGGCTGGCAGCCCGCTGCAGAGCGGCGCCGACTTCAGCTGGAGCCCGCTCACGGATTCATTCTTCACCCCCGTGTCGTACCGCGGCGCCTTCGGCGGCGAGGACTGGACCGCAGGCTGGGCCAACTGGGACCCGCAGAACACCGCTTACTGAGCACGGTACATCGCAAATTGCCCGCTCAGTGAAAGGAGGGTCTCGCGCAAGCGGGACCTTCCGCTTTTCACGCGGGCGCGAAAGCCTCTGCGGTGAGCAGCAGCAAAGCGTAACGCAAGGTCTTCCCAAGCAGCATTAGCCCTGCGGTTGGCACCAAAGGAGCGCGCACCAGACCCAATGCGATGGCGATCGGATCGCCGATGACCGGCGCCCAGCACAGCAACGCGGACCACGCGCCATATTGCACGATGCGGAGCTGCCAACGAGCCACACGTTCCTGATCGGCCCGCAGCCAGCGCGCGATCCGTTGCATGTCGCCCAAGCGCCCCAAACCATAGCTGCTCATGCCGCCCAGCCAGTTGCCCGCGCTAGCCACGGCCAGCAATTCCCACCGGCCCCACGGTCCGGCCAGCATGCCCAGCAGCACCGCCTCCGAGCTGAATGGAAGCACGGTGGCGGCCAGGAAGGAGGCCAGGAAGAGACCCGCCAACCCGGCAGCAGCCCATTCCGGCCCTAGCTCGAAGCCCATGGCGCGCAAGGTATCGGGCGTCCTTCGGCACAGCCTTTGGCCTTCGCGGGCCCACTCAACCGCAACGTCATGCGCACGCTGCTCCTCCTCGCTCTCCTGGCGCTGGGCCTTTCCGCCTCGGCGCAACGCAATGCGCGCCGTGAAACCCGCCGGGGCAATCGGCCATCAACGCTGGCGGGCGGCTTCGAGGTGGGCATCCCCATCGGCGAATTCGATGACGCGTGGGGCCGGCAGATGGCCGGGCTCAGCGCCAACTTCACCGTGCCCATGCGCCGATTGCCCTTCAGCTACGGCTTCGACTTCGGCTGGAGCCGCATGGGCGCGAGCGAGGGCGCGGTGCACGTGAACGTGGAGAACATCACCGCCACCACTGGCGAAATGAGCGTGCGAAGCAGCATCTACGGTTACCACGGCCTGTTGCGCCTCCAGCCCTTGCAAGGCAAAGTGAGTCCCTACGCCGAGGTCATGACCGGCTTCCGGCATTTCGTAACGCGTTCGGAGATCAACGTGGATGGCGTGGATGTGTCCGTCGCCACGGAGCGCTTGGGCAATGAGCTCATCGGCAGCATCGGCTGGGCCGCCGGCGTGAACTACGCGCCTGGCCGCAACTTCTTCGCCGAGCTGCGCCTCGAGCGCCTCAACGGCGGCAAGGTCGCGTACGTTGACCCGCGCTCCATCGCCATCGACTCCGATGGCAACGTGGGCTATGGAACACTGCAGAGCGGCACGCGCGTGGCCAACATCACCTTCGGTGTGGGGCTGCGGTTCTAGAGCGCATCTCAACATTGCTTTCGGTAGCGAGCGAGCGGGATTTCGCGTTCAGGCGAGGCGTCGAACCCGAGCATGGTCGGGTACTCGGTGAGGGCTTCGGCAACGACGCATGGGCGCGAAAGACCCTCGCGGAGCCCGAAGGGCATTTTTAAGGTGCGCTCTAGTGCGGCGCTTGTTGGTAACCTTCGGATAACGGTTGCAGGCGTGCGCCGCAGCAGGCTGAAGAGGCGCTGTAAACTTGCGCCCGTAGCGGGGAAAGGAAGCTCCGCAAGACCAAGTTGGACGGGCAGAAACGCATCCAGAGCGCGCTCATCTCGGTGTTCCACAAGGATGGGCTCGAGCCCATCGTGCGCGAACTCGGCCGGCTCGGTGTGCAGCTCTACAGCACCGGCGGCACGCAGGAATTCATTGAGGCCTTGGGCGTGAAGGTGACCGCCGTGGAAGAACTCACCACGTATCCGAGCATCCTCGGCGGCCGCGTGAAGACGCTGCATCCGAAGGTCTTCGGCGGCATACTCGGACGCCGCGATCTGGACAGCGATGTGGCGCAGCTCGAAGAGTACCATATCCCGCCCATCGACCTGGTGATCGTGGACCTCTATCCCTTCGAGGCCACCGTGGCGGCCGGCGGCAGCGAGGAGGAGATCATCGAGAAGATCGACATCGGGGGCATCAGCCTGATCCGCGCCGGGGCGAAGAACCACCACGACGTGGCAATCATCGCTGCGCAACAGCACTACGCTGAATTGCTCCGCCTGCTGAGAACACAGGACGGCAGCACCTCGCTGGCGCAACGGCGATCGCTCGCGGCAGCGGCCTTCGCCGTCAGCTCGCACTACGACAGCGCCATCTACAACTGGTTCAGCGGCGGCCAAGGAGGTCCGCCCCACGGCGGACTGCGCGTGAGCGCTGGCCCCACAACCGTGCTGCGTTACGGTGAGAACCCGCACCAGAAGGGCGCCTTCCACGGCGATCTGGCGGGCCTGTTCGAGCAGCTCAACGGCAAAGAGCTCAGCTACAACAATCTGCTCGACCTCGACGCTGCCGTGGAGCTGATCGAGGACCTCGACACCATCGAAGGCGTCCCGTTCGCGATCCTGAAGCACAACAACGCCTGCGGCGCGGCCGTTCGCCCCACCGTGAAGGAGGCCTGGGACGCCGCGCTCCAGGCCGATCCGGTGAGCGCCTTCGGCGGAGTGCTCATCACCACGGCACGCATCGACAAGGCCACGGCCGAAGCGATCGACACGATCTTCTTCGAGATCATCGCCGCGCCGGGCTACGATGCCGATGCGCTCGAGCTGCTGAAGCGCAAGAAGAACCGGATGATCCTGGTGAGGAAGCCTGCGATGCGACCAAAGACGAAAGTCCGCACCGCGCTGAACGGCCTCCTGACCGAGGATGCGGACCAGGTGACGGCGAGCGCGGCGACGATGCGCGCCGCCACGACGAAAGCGCCCTCCGAAGCGGAGGTGAAGGACATGGTCTTCGCTGCCACACTCGTGAAGCACACCAAGAGCAACGCCATCGTGCTCGCCAGGGGCAACCAGCTCCTCGCCAGCGGCACCGGTCAGACCAGCCGCGTGGATGCCCTGCAGCAGGCCATCGCCAAGGCGCACAGGTTCAACTTCGACCTGCAAGGGGCCGTGATGGCCAGCGACGCCTTCTTCCCCTTCCCGGATTGCGTGGAGATCGCGCACAAGGCCGGGATCACCGCCGTGGTGCACCCGGGCGGCAGCATCCGTGACCAGGACAGCATCGATTACTGCAACGCGCACGGCCTGGCCATGTGCATCACCGGCACGCGCCACTTCAAACACTGAGACCGCATGAGCTGGTTCAACTTCTTCACCCAGGAGATCGCGATCGACCTCGGCACCGCGAACACCCTGATCATCAGCAACGACAAGGTGGTGGTGGATGAGCCCAGCATCGTGGCCATCGACCGTTCCACGGGCAAGGTGATCGCCGTGGGGCGCCAGGCGCAGCAGATGCACGGCAAGACGCACGAGAACATCAAGACCATCAGGCCGCTGCGCGATGGCGTGATCGCCGACTTCAAGGCCGCCGAGGAGATGATCAAGGGCATGATCCGCATGCTCAATCCCGGCCGCCGTCTCTTCACCCCCAACCTGCGCATGGTGATCTGCATCCCCAGCGGCATCACCGAGGTGGAGAAGCGCGCCGTGAAGGACAGCAGCGAGCACGCCGGCGCCAAGGAGGTGTACATGATCCACGAGCCGATGGCCGCGGCCATCGGCATCGGCATCGATGTGGAGGAACCCATGGGCAATATGATCATCGACATCGGCGGCGGAACCAGCGAGATCGCCGTGATCGCCCTCGGCGGCATCGTGTGCGACAAGAACATCCGCGTGGCCGGCGACGAATTCACGCAGGATATCGAGGAGTACATGCGCCGGCAGCACAACATCCTCGTGGGCGAGCGCACCGCCGAGACCATCAAGATCGAAGTGGGCGCCGCACTGACCGAGCTGGACAACCCGCCGCCCGACTACGCCGTGCGCGGCCGCGACCTCATGACCGGCATCCCGAAGGAGATCACCGTGACCTACAGCGAGATCGCGCAGGCGCTCGACAAGAGCATCAGCAAGATCGAAGAAGCGATCCTCAGCGCGCTGGAGGCCACTCCGCCCGAGCTCAGCGCCGACATCTACAAGACCGGCATCTACCTGGCCGGCGGCGGCGCCCTGCTGCGCGGGCTCGACAAACGCATCAGCATCAAGACCAAGCTCCCCGTGCACGTGGCCGATGACCCCTTGCGCGCCGTGGCCCGCGGCACCGGCATCGCGCTCAAGAACATCGACCGCTTCCAGTTCCTGATGAGAGACTGATTGCCGCTGAACGATGGCCATGCCGCACAACGAGGTCGCACCATGTGGCAAACCAGTGAGTGGCGAGTGGTGAGCGGTGAGTCTGGCCCGAGGATCAGCCAGACGCACCACTCACCGCTTCTCACTCGCCACTCATGAGTCATGCGCGACCTCTTCCGCTTCCTCCTCCGCATCCGCGACACGTTGCTGTTCATCACCCTCATGGTGGTCGCGGGCGTGCTGCTCTACTCGGGCAGCATGCACCATCGCGCCATCGCCATCAACGGCAGCAACGCCGTGGCCGGCACCTTCCTCGCCTGGCGCTCACAAGCAGCCGAGTACACCAGCCTGCGTGAAGTGAACGCGCGACTCGCCGCCGAGAACGCCGATTGGCGCAATCGCCATAGCAGCGCCTTCGCGCCCGTCGCCGATCCGCTCGTGCGCATCAACGACTCCTTGCACCACCAGCAGTACTCCTGCATCCCGGCCAAGGTCGTGGGCTCCACCTGGCACAAACAGCGCAATTACGTCACCCTCGATAAGGGCGTGTCGAACGGCGTGCTGAAGGGCATGGGCGTGATCGGGCCCGACGGGATCGTGGGCGTGGTGCATGACGCCAGCGCCCACTTCGCATCGGCGATCAGCGTGCTCAACCCGGAGGTGAAGACCAGCGTGAAGCTGAAACGCACCGGCAACTTCGGCCTGCTCTACTGGGATACGGGCGACCCCGCCACCGCATCGATGGTCGATATTCCCAAGCACGTGCGCGTGGCACCAGGCGATACCGTGGTGACCATGGGCGGCGATGGCGTCTATCCCACCGGAGCGCCCGTTGGCGTGGTGACCCAGGTGAGCAGCCCGCCGGGAAGACCGGACCAGGCCGTGGTGGTGCGGCTCTTCGAGGACCTCACGCGCAGCGGCTATGTGTACGTGGTGAACGACCTGCAGCGCGCCGAGCGCGATTCGCTGCTGCAACGCCAGGAGCAGGAATGATCGGCCCCATCGCCACCAACCTCGGCCGCTTCGCGCTGCTGATCCTGCTGCAAGTGATGGTGGTGGACCACTTGAGCCTCGCCGGGGTGTGGATGGTGCCCTACCTCTACGTGCTCTTCCTGCTCATGCTCCCCTTCGAGCTGCCCACTTGGGGCGGCTTGCTCATCGGCGCCGCCACCGGCCTGACCATGGACGTCTTCAGCAGCACGCCCGGCCTGCACATGAGCGCGTGCGTGGTGATGATGTTCGCGCGCATACGGTTGCTCCGCCTGATGGCCCCGCGCGATGGCTACGAGTTCGGCATGCGGCCCACCGTGCCGGGCATGGGCATGGCCTGGTTCGTCACAAACGCCAGCGTGCTCATCGCCATCCATCACCTCTGGCTCTTCTTCGTGGAGCTGCACCGCTTCGATGCCTTCTTCTCCACGCTGGGCCGCGCCCTGCTGAGCAGCGCCGCCACGCTCGGCCTATGCCTGCTGGCGCAGCTGCTCACCACGCGCACCGCGCTCAAATCGCGCGCATGAACTTCGAGGGGCGCAAATACGTGCTCATCGCAGCCGTGCTCTTCATCGCGCTGGTCTTCGTGCTGCGCCTGTTCTGGATCCAGGTGGTCGATGACCAATGGAAGGCCAGCGCCGCCAGCATGGCCGAGCGCAAGGTCACCGACTACCCCGCGCGCGGCTTCATCTACGACCGCATGGGCCGCCTGCTCGTGGCCAACACGCCCGTGTACGACCTGATGATGGTGCCGCGCGAGGTGAAGGACTTCGACACCGCCGCGTTCGCCGGGCTCATCAGCGTGCCGGCCGAGGAACTCAAGCTGCGCATGGCCGCTGCGCGCAGCTACTCGATCCACAAGCCCAGCGTGATCGAGAAGCAGATCACTGCCGAGCAGTTCGCCGCGATCAGCGTTCACTTGCACAGCTATCCTGGCATCTACGGCCAGAGCCGCACACTGCGCACGTATCCGCCGCGCGTGGGCGGCCACATGCTGGGCTACCTCAGCGAGGTGGATGCCCGCAAGGTGGCCGAAGACCCCTACTACAAAGCGGGCGACGTGATCGGCGTGGGCGGCCTGGAGCAGTACTACGAAGAGCAATTGCGCGGAAGGCGCGGCGTGCGCTACGTGCTCGTTGACGTGCACAACAACATCAAGGGCAGCTTCAAGGAAGGGCGCTACGACACCCTGGCCGTGGAGGGCAAGGACCTCTACACCGGTATCGACCTGGACATGCAACGCCTGGGCGAACAGCTCATGCGGCACAAGAAGGGCAGCATCGTGGCGCTCGATCCGAAGACCGGCGAGGTGCTCTGCCTGGTGAGCAGCCCTGCCTACGACCCCGAACTGCTCGTGGGCCGCGTGCGCAACACCAACTACGGCATCCTCCAGCACGACAGCATCAAGCCGCTCTTCGACCGCGCGCTGCAGGCCCAGTACCCGCCGGGATCCATCTTCAAGCTCGTGCAGTCACTGGTGGCGCTCGATGAAGGCGTGATCACCGTGAACACCAGCTTCGCCTGCAACAAGAACCTGGTGGGCTGCCACAACCACCCCACTGCCACCAGTATCGAGCAGGCCATCCAGTTCTCCTGCAACCCTTACTTCTACAACGTCTTCGACCGCATCGTGGAACGGAAGCTCGACAAGAAGAGCCGCTTCCGCGATGCCGCGCTCGGCCTCAAGGAATGGGAGCGCCGCACGCGCAGCTTCGGCCTCGGCAGCAAGCCCAACATGGACCTTCCCTCCCTCAAGGGCGGCAACATCCCCGGCCCCGCCTACTACGACCGCAAGTACGGCAAGGAGCGCTGGGCCTTCAGCACCATCTACAGCGCGAGCATCGGTCAGGGCGAAGTGCTCACCGTGCCCATCCAGATGGCCAACCTCGCCGCCATCTTCGCCAACAAGGGCTGGTACTACGATCCGCATGTGGTGCGCGCCGTGGGCGAGCCGGACAGCGTGCAAGCGCGCTACCGCGAGAAGCACGTCGTGGAAGCCGGCGCCCAATGGTTCGACCACATCCAGGAAGGTATGCGCCGCGTGGTGAATGAGGGCGGCGGAACGGCACGGCGCGCACGCATCGATGGCATCACGGTGTGCGGCAAGACCGGAACAGCAGAGAATCCGCATGGTGAAGACCACGCCGTATTCGTGTGCTTCGCACCGATGGAGGATCCCCAGATCGCAATGGCCGTTTATGTGGAGAACTCTGGCGCCGGTGGCCGTTGGGCAGCACCCATCGCCAGCCTCCTCATCGAGCAATACCTCACAGACACTATCAAGCGGCCCGAGGTGATGAAGGAACTACTTGACACCGACCTCATCGCCAAGGAGAAGTTCTTCCGCAAGAAGCCCAAGAAGCCCCGCCGCCGATGAGCGCCCCTGCCTACCCGACTGGCAGGCGCGAGAACGTCTCCGCCAACTTCGACCGGCCCTTGCTGGCCATGTACCTGGTACTGCTCTTCGCGGGTTGGGCCAATATCTACAGCGCCGCCTACGACCCCGACCACGCCAGCATCCTCGATCAGAGCAAGGAATACGGCAAGCAGGCCGTCTGGATGGCGATCAGCCTGGTGCTCGGCGGATGCATCCTGCTGGTGCGCGGCCACCTCTTCCGCGATTGGGCCAATGGCATCTACGCCTTCGTGCTGCTGCTCCTCGCCCTGGTGCTCGTCATCGGCAAAGAGGTCAACGGCGCCAAGGCCTGGTTCGGCGTGGGCAGCTTCGGCATCCAGCCCGCCGAGTTCGCCAAGTACGCCACCGCCCTCGCCCTCACGCGCTACCTCAGCGGCCTCAAGGCCCTCATCGACCTGCGCTCGCGCGTCATCAGCGCCGCCATCATCCTGCTGCCCGTGGGCCTCATCATGCTCCAGCCCGATACCGGCACCGCCCTCGTGAGCGGCGCATTCATCCTGGTGCTCTACCGCGAGGGCCTCTCGGGCAACGTGTTGTTGCTGGCCATCCTCGCGGCCTTCCTCTCCATCCTCTCGCTCATCCTCAAAGAGAGCAGCTTCGACCTGCCCCTCACCGACAAGCAGCTCAGCGGGCCGATGTTCCTGCTGCTCGTGATCGGCCTCATCGCGGTGCTCGGCGGGCTGGTGGTGCGCAACATGGTGATCAAGCGCCTGCGCAAACGGCTCTACGGCTACATCGTGGTGGGCGTGGCGTGCTCAGCGGTCTTCATCGGCGGAGTCGATTACGCCTTCGAGAAAGTGCTGGCCCAGCACCAGCGCGACCGCATCCTCGTCATGCTCGGCCAAATGGAGGACCCCCAAGGCCTGGGCTACAACGTCAAGCAGAGCCAGACCGCCATAGGCAGCGGCGGCTTCAGCGGCAAGGGCTACCTCGAGGGAACCCTCACCAAATTCAAGTACGTGCCCATGCAGAGCACCGATTTCATCTTCTGCACCGTGGGAGAGGAGTGGGGCTTCCTCGGCACCGCCACCGTCGTCATCCTGCTCACCGTCCTCATCCTGCGCATCATCCAGATCAGCGATCGCCAGCGCTCCCGCTTCACCCGCATCTACGCCTACTGCGTCGCCAGCATCTTCTTCCTCCACCTCATGATCAACGTGGGCATGACCATCGGCCTCGCGCCCGTCATCGGCATCCCCCTGCCCTTCTTCAGCTACGGCGGCAGCAGCATGATCGGCTTCACCCTCCTGCTCGGCACCTTGGTGCGGCTCGATGCGGAGCGGCTGAGCCAGTTGCGCTAGTCCCTCTGCGGGCATCACCCCCTGCCCACCCGGTCCACCTTGTCCATTCCTCCACAGTCCATTCCCGTCCATTCCCCCTTCGGTCGCCCCGCCACCGTGTCCACCGTGTTTACCCCGCGCCCTCCGACACTCCGGGCGCAGGGCGGCTCCGCGACCGAAGCCCCGGAGTCTTACCATTGCTTACGTGAACGCCACGTCCACGACAACGTCCTCGCTCTTTTCGTGCATGAAGCAGCTAGGGAGTGCATTGGCGCATGAACAGATTAACCCCATCTAGCATGATGCTGATTTGCTGGGCGTTCTCGACCAAATTCCAATGTCCATGAGCTGCGTTGTTTCTGTGACCAGCCCATGCGGTGATGTCTTTAATTTCTTGTTTGCCAATCTTCCCGTTGTGAAGTAGCTTCTTGGCATACGCATCAATGGTGAGTGTCTGCTCCATGGTAATCAAATGCTCACGCTCACACCATACACGCAAATACTCTTCAAGGCTTGCGCCGATTAGCACCGCAGCTGCGGCAGGATGCGTCTTCTTCTCTGCCAGCAAGCGTGCGGCTTGTTGCAGGATGTCGGACACAACATCAATCCGCGCCTGTTCAACAGGTGAAATGCCATCAGCAAATCCGGCCTTCACATACTCTCGAAATTCGTTGAGTACGCCCAATAATTCCTTCTGAGTGTCCCCCCATAATTCCCGCGTTACAGCGCCGCGATAGAACTCGCTTTCCTTACCCGCGTACTTCCTAAGGAACTCTAACGCTAAGAGCGCTGTAGCATTTCCTCGTTTTGATTCAACGCGGCTTATGATCGTGTCACAAGCCTCAACAAGTCGCTCTGTTGTCATGGTCGGAAAAGTTTCTCCTACCCCTTCTTCCCCTCCTCCCGCTTCGCCTTGTTGAAGTTCACATCCGGCCGCTGGTCCTACATGCACAACGTGGCAACATCTTACGAGGCCTTCAATTCTTCGCCTGCTTTGGAAACTTCTGGATGAGCCACTTCAGCACGTCTAGCTGGTCTTTCGCAGGAGCTCGACGCACTTGGGCGATGAGCTTGATCGCATCGGGTCGGTTCAGCGTGAGGTTCGATGCGCCTTCATTACAAATCGAGCAGATGGCCCGAAGGTTGTTCGGACTATCATCTCCGCCCATTGATTTGTCGATGACATGTCCAAGATGTAATCGCGTCTTGCGACCATTGTCGTACGGATGTGGCTCACCGGCTGCCGCTCCGCACATCTGGCATGTGAACCCGTTGCGGTCCAACACGAACGAACGGGTTTCCTTGGAAATACTGCGTTCGAAGGCGGGCTTCGGCTTGGCTGAGACCAGCACATACTGGCCAGGTTTGAGGTCGCTGCGATCGTTGTGTGTTTGTATATCGTAGCCTTCCTCATTCCGCAGTTCTCGGACACGGCGTGCCCACTCACTGATACCGCCCGCCTCGTCCTTGAGCGTTTCCGAGTCGAGTACTTCGCCAATGTGATCGAGCAGAAAGGCTCGCAACTTGGCCCGGGCTCCATCTCCTTTACTGGTCTTGCCCATCACGCTACCATTATCGTTCGTCGTGTCGCTAGTTCGAACACCTGCGCAATGCTGCGGCCAACGGCCTCGGCCACAGGTGGTGGGAAAGCATTGCCAACCTGGCGATAGGCAGCGGTCTTTCGCCCGGTAAAGTGCCAATCATCTGGGAAGCCTTGGATCCGCGCCACCATGCGAACGGTCAACCTGGGATCACCAACGAAATCGCGGTCGGGTGCTGTATCAGCAATGGTTCCTCCGGCGACACCCAGCTCCGCCCATGCCTTTCGCGCTCGTGTCGGCCCAAGGTCCGGTCCGCCATGCTTCTTTGAGCCACCAACAATGGTCGGTGCTATCGCTTGTGCTCCTGCCGCCCACAGTTCCGCACGCCGCCATCCATTCATCGCCATGAGATCAACCAACGTGTCCCCCACAGTAGGCGGCGGTATTTTCCGCTTCTCCGGCCAATTGAAAAAATCGGCATCGCCGGACCGGAGTGCGATGATCACCACCCGAGGTCGGAGTTGGGGCACACCATAGTCCGAGGCGTGGAAAAGCCGGACGTCCGCTCGGTAACCGAGTTTGCGGAAACTCTGAAAAAGGCGTTTGCGGTATCCCTCGAAAGCGGGATCCAAAAATCCCCGAACGTTCTCAAGCATCACGGCCCTAGGCCTGATCTCGTCGGTCAGGCGTAGGGCGTCCGGGAAGAGGTCGCGCTCATCATTCGCACCAAGTTGTTTTCCCGCGACTGAAAAGGGCGGGCACGGAACTCCACCCGCTAGCAGGTCCACACCTCGATAGCGCGCCCCGTTGAACTCTCGAACGTCGCCGGCGAGCACATTCCATAACGGCCGATTGCTTCGCAGCGTCGCGCAACAGGCATCGTCTATCTCCACCAAGGCTTCATGCTCGAATCCGGCACGTTCCAGCCCGAGTGACTGCCCTCCGGCACCGGCACAGATCTCCACGCTAGTCATCGCGTCTCAATTGACGGCCTTTATGTCAAGCCGCAGATGGCAACATACAAACGAACAGCTATCGTGCGTCCGTGGTTCCGTACAAGTTCTTCACAGTGCACTGGCCTCTCCATTGGGGCTCTTGTACAATACGTTGTAGTCGCGCTGGCTGTTGAACGGCGGGTCCAGATAGATCAGGTCCACGCCCGCATCTTTCAGGTGCTCGCGCATCACGCCTAAGTTGTCGCCGTAGTACAGGGTGGGCATGCAGCAAAACTAGTAGTCGTCGCTATGCCGTTGTGTTGTTGTTCAGTCACTCCTTCAACACCTCGATGCTAAACAATCTAGTTCAACACAATCAGGCTGACCGGCCTAGGCCTCAACAGCATAACCTAAGACCTTCTCCATGTTCTTCCTTCGGATAACTGGGCTCATCATTGGATAGGCCTTCTCAAAGTGCTTGTCGAGATCAGACCACTCCTTGAATTTCTCCTTCGCGATGTGCTTGCCACGAGCCTCCTCATCTCTGAACTGCCAATTTCCCATCATCGCTCCTTCAGCTCTATAAGTCTGCACATCAGCGGCGAAGTCGAAGTATGTTCTCGTTTCTTCAAGGAGTTTCGATACCCGCTCCTGCGTCTCATCCAAGTGATACTGGGCGCCCTTCAACTCCCTTTCGAGTTGTTCCGCTTTCTTGATCAGTTCAAGGTTCTTGATCACGAGCCCTTCATGGCCTTTGAGAACTACTCCAAGTCTCATCAACGTGAGCAAGAGTGTAATCAGAATCATGGCGGTGCCCGCCCCCTCAAGGGCAATCCCGATGCTGCTGTAATTCATGCTGTAGAGAGTTCTTAGAACCCAGCCAACAACCTCCAGCAATCCTCCAATCGCTCCGAGCGCTACGACCCATCGATATGCATGATTCTTCTCCAAGTGCTCAATGGTCTTCATTCGGATCCGCTTTGGCTCCTAAAATAGCCTTCGCCTTTACCCTCGCTCCTTAGGGTCTGCGAGCTGTGGTCCCAAGCAAAACCTTTACGATTCTGCGTCCCCCGATCATTTACCGTTCAATAGCTCGTGGCAGGCCGTGTGCGGTAGGCATCCGTCCCGGGCTCGACCCGGGATCAGCGCGGGCCGGGCGGTCGGCGGTAAGCTTCCGGCAATGTACATCTTGTGAGGGGGTTTTGGCGGTGCAAGGTTT
>CAZFBP010000043.1:0-15069 GCA_964517255.1 uncultured Chryseobacterium sp. | reverse complement strand
TCCTGCACGCCCTTGGCGCGGCGCTCGGCGTTGCTGCGCTCCACGGCATCGAGCATGGCGAAGGCCATGAGCAGCGCGCGGAGCGCGTGCGCGGATGAAGGTTCTGGGAGCCCCGCCGCGCACATGTAGGCATCGCCGATGGTCTTGATCTTCTCCACGCCGAAGCGCCCGCACAGCGCGTCGAACTGGCCGAAGAAGTGCTGCAGCTCGCTCACGAGGGTGTCGCTGTCCATGCCGCTGCTGAAGGTGGTGAAGCCCTTGAAGTCGCTGAAGAGCACCGTGCAATGCTCGTGGCGCCGGGCGTCGGCGTGGCCCTTGGCCTTCAGTTCCTCCGCCGTGGAGGCCGGCAGGATGTTGCGGAGCAATTCCTCGCTGCGGTCCTTCTCCGCGGCCAGCTCCTGCGTGCGCTGCTGCACGGTGCGCTCCAAGCGCTCGCGGTCGCGGCGCAATCGGCGCGTGCGCAGGTTGATGAAGCCCAGCACCGCCAGCAGCAGGGCGATGCCCCCTGCGATGCGGAAGGTGAGCGTTTGCCAGAAGGCCGGCCTGATCGCGAATGCGTAAGTGATGGGCGGCTCGTTCCAGGTGCCGCTGGCGGCGCGCGCCTGCACATGGAAGGTGTAATCGCCTGGAGGCAGACCACTGTAAGTCACCTGGTCAGTGGCGGTGATGGGCGACCACTCGGGATCGAGCCCTTCGAGGTAGTAGTGGTAGCGCACCTTCTCCGGGTACGCCAGTGAGATGCCCGTGAAATGGAAGGTGAGGTGGTTCTGCTCATGCGGAAGCTCCAGGTCCAGCGGGATGCCATGCTCGTCGGTGCCATGGCTCCATCGCGCCCAATCGGGCCGTTCGAAGAACAGGCGCAGATCGGTGAGGTGGATGCGCGGCTCGCGGGGCTCGGCCACGGTGAGGCGCGGATCATGGCGCGTGGCGCCGCGCGCGGTGCCGAACCACAGCGCGCCATCGGAGTCGAGCAGGCTGGCGTTGCGGAAGCACTCGATCCCGATGAAGCCCTCGTTGGCGCCGTGATGCACGATGCGCAGCACGCGTTCCTGCACGTCATCGAGCTCGATGAGGTCCACGCCTTGGCGCGTGCCCACCCAGAGGTTCTGCACGGCATCGAGGAGCAATTGCTCCACGGCATCGTTGGCCAGCCCTTGGGCCGCGCCGATGCTGTCGAGCCGATGCCCTTTCAATCGGTACACGCCATGCGCTTCGGTGCCGACCCACAGGTTGCCCGCGCCGTCGCGCACGATGGAAGTCATGGCCACGGTGGGCAGCGCGCGCACCGGGCGCATCCGCCAGGGCATCACGCGCGTGGGCAGCATGTACAAGCCGTTGGTCGTGGCGGCCCAGAGCGTATCGCCGTTGCATGCGGTGCGCGCGACAGGCAGCTCGCATCCTTCCACGCGGAGGTAGCGTCCGTCGCCGGGATCCACCCAGAGGCCTGCGGCCGTGCCGATCCAGCACCGGCTCTCGTCATCGAGCTGCACGCAATGCACGGTGCCCGTGGCCAAGCCTGCTTCCGCAGGGTTGAACCGGCCGCCATCGAAGCGGAAGAGGCCGCGCTCGGCAGTGCCCACGAGCAGAAAACCGCTCGCATCCTCGCCCAA
The DNA here is from genome assembly GCA_964517255.1 of uncultured Chryseobacterium sp. Lineage (GTDB taxonomy): Bacteria > Bacteroidota > Bacteroidia > Flavobacteriales_F > PHOS-HE28 > PHOS-HE28. Next base: position 13,459 of record CAZFBP010000043.1, on the reverse strand, counting down.
GCAGAGCACCACCGGATCGATCAGTCCGGCATCCTGACCGTAATGCAGAAGGCCGCTGCCGTCCCATTGCGAGAGGCCGCCGCCGGCGGTGCCCATCCAGAGCCGTCCGTCGGGCGTTCGGTGCAGAGCGCTCACCGTGCGCGAGGCCAGCCCGTCGCGGTCAGTGAAGTGGAGGAAGGCGTCGCCGGTATGCTTGGTGATGCCACCGAATGCGGTTGCCGCCCAAACCGCCCCGCTGCGGTCCTGTAGCAACGCACGCACATGGTCGTGACCCAGGCCATTGCTCTCGCGCATCACCTTGAGCTCGGCATAGCCGCTGGCCTTGGTGAGGTGGAAGAGGCCGCTCGCCGTGCCGAACCACAGGTCGCCATTGGCGGCGCGCAGCACGGCGATCAGGTCGGCATCGGGCAGGGCGATGGGGAGCGTACCGAGGAAGCGCTGTTCCAGCGGTACCGGCTCCAGTTCGGGGTCCAATTCGATGAAGCCGTGGGCAGTGCCAACCAGCAGGCCTGCGCTATCCGCATGCAGGGCTTGCACGCGCGGATGCGGCAGCTGGATGGGCACGGGCCGCCATCGGTCGCCTTGGAGCACATGCAGGCCGCTATCGGAACCCGCCACGAGATGACCGCGCGCATCCAGCGCCATGGCATGCACATTCCTGCTCCGCAGGCCGGCTGAGGCATCGGCGAAGGCCTTGCTGGCAGCCGCTCCGCGCAGCACGCCCTGGCCTGCTGCGGCGCACCAGAGTTCGCCGTCGTGCAGCACCATGGTCCTGATGGCGGCGCCTGCACCACTGCGCGTTGCGACGATGCCGCCTCGCTCCCACCGGGCCACGGCGCCATTCGCGAAACCGAGCCACACGCCGCCCAGCGGGTCGGGCGCGAGCGCGGTCACCGCGTTGTGGGGCAGGCCGCGCGCCCTGGTGAAGACCTCGAACCGCAATCCGTCCGTGCGTGCCACGCCTTGGGCGGTGCCGATCCACAGGTAGCCATCGCTGTCCTCGCAGAGGGCGAACACCGATCCGCTAGGCAGCCCCTGCTCCACGGAATAGGTGCGCAGGCCGAACTGCTGGGCTACCACCGGGTGCAGGAACAGCAGGGCCCACAAGGCCGCAGCGATGGCGCGCAGCATGGCGGGCAAGTTAGGATCGGCTGCTTGGTCGAGGATTGCGCCCCGTCTCCAACAGGATTGGCGCGGCCCCACAGACCATGCCGCAGGCCGTTTGGAAATGACGGGATCAAGGCCCTACCTTCAGCCTCACCAACCAACACCCCATCCCATCATGAACATCACCTTCAACGAGTTGCGGCGGATCAAGGACAACCTGCCTGATGGGAGCATCCACCGCATCGCGCAAGAGCTCGACGTCACCGTGGAGAGCGTATGGAACTACTTCGGCGGCTACACGCATCCGAACGGCCGGCCCATGGGCGTGCATCTGGAGCCGGGCCCCGATGGCGGCGTGGTGTCGCTGGACGATACGCGGATCCTGGAGATCGCGCAGCGCCTGCTCGATGAGAGCCATGCGCATGCGTGAGCAGAGGCGTCAGACCCCGATCCTAGCCGGGGAAGTGAGCGGCCCGATGAGGGCCGCTTTCTTTTTCCCGGCCGCAAGGCCAAACGGCCGCGAAACCTTGCCGCTCTAACGAGCCAGCACCACGAGCCGAGCGGATGAACGTCCGTTTGGGCCGGACACGGTGATGAGGTAACTACCTGCTGACAGCGTGCTCAGGTCCAATCGTAGAGTGTTGATCGCGCTACTTACAGAGGTCAATGTGCGAACTGCGCGTCCGGACGCCTCTTGAATGGACACCGAAACTTCCGCGCCTAGCGCTGCAACGCCTGTGATCAACGCATCGTCAGAGGCCGGGTTCGGTGCGAGCGAGATGCGCGGCGCGTCGTGCTCATCAACCCCGATGGTGAATTCGGCGCTCTCGCAAGCATAGTTGTCCTGCGGCGCGCGGTCGGCCTTGCCGTTGGGTGCGAGGGCGGCGGCGCAAATGCTGAACGTGCCGAACGCGAGGAAGGCAGGTAAAGCCTGGCCGACCATGTGCGTGCCCGACCACGCGACCGTGGTATCTCCTGATGCTAGGTTCAGGCCTGAGAGCGCCTCTCGAAGGCTGAGGGTCTGGCACGTCATCGGATCTCCGCCGGAAGTCAAGCTGCCCACAACCACATCAGAGAGCGGCTGCGTTCCGTGATTCACTATGCGGATGGTCATCTGCGCGAAGCGGTGCCAGTGGCCGTTGCCGGCGAAAGCGGTCCACGTGGTGGCCACATCGAGCAAAGCCTCCACTTCCGTGTCGTTCTCTTCGGTAAGGCCATCCAGCCCGCAAGTGCGCAGCACGGAGTGCGTATAACCGCCGCCAACGCCCCATTGAGTGACGGTTGCTACGATGCTATTGCGCACCGTGGCGCCCTGCACGATTGTGTTGGGGAGTTCAGTCCAAGGGAAGAGCCACTGCGCAATGCCGTCGGCGACCCGATAGAGCCCGGAAGTGGTGGAAGCGTACAATTCGCTGCCGTCGGGATGAAGCTCCCAGCCGTAATGCCCGGGCTGGAAGGCGCTACTGCCTATATGGACCAGGTCGGCGGTGAAGCGGTGCACGTCCGTATCGCTCAGCACGTAGAGCGTGTCGCCATCGAAATAGCAATCCTTCGCCATTGGCGCGATGGTGCTGGCGGCGATCAAATTGCCGGCAAGGTTCAGGAGTCGGATGCCGTCCTCGGCGAAGTGATAGAGCATGCTGTCGCCACGCCAGTGCATGAACTTGGCCCACCACCCATCGGGTTGCATGAACTCAGTGATCGATGAACCATCAAGTGCGTCCAGGATCAGGATGGTCTCGCCGGCTAGCGCGATGCGCTCGGATCCTCCGCGGGCAGCCGTGGTTGGGGTGTAGGTGCCGTCCCCCCAGATCAAGGTGTCCCAGAGCAGAGTGCCATCCGCAGCGAAGCGTCGCACCAAGCTCGGTGGGCCAAGCACATCGCAGTGGTCGGTTTGGCCAACGACGATAAGGCTGCTGTCCTGCATCAGCACGGCATGTCCCAATGCGCCATCCGCGAACGAAAGACCAAAAGACGCCCATGCCGGCGAGCCGTCGGCGTTGTAAGCGGCGATGCCATGCGCACCGGAGTATTGCAAGGAGCCTGTCGCCACCCATCGATCGCCGCCAAGTGGCAGGATACGTCGGAGCCGGGTGTTGAGTGTTTGTGCATCGCTCCACTCCTGTGGCTGGGCGCGCAGTGCTGTAGCCACGCTCACCAGCACAAACGCACCGAGACAATGGAGGCTGATTCGTTTCAGTGCGCTGCGCATGGCAGCCCGAAGCTAATCGGAATCTCGTGCGCGACCAGTTCGGTTGCTTCGGATATGAGCAACGGTCTCAGCCTTTCCGGCCCTTCTTCGGAATCGGCTTGGGCGTGTAGAAGCCTTCCTTCTTCTGGTAGCCGCCGCGCTCGCGGGGCGGGCCGCTTGAACGGCGATCATCGTCGCGGCGCGGTGCATCGCGGCGATCGTCGCTCCCGCGATAACTGCTCTGATGGGGCCTGTCGCTCTTGTATCCACCGCCCTTGTAGCCGCCGCCCTTGTAGCCGCCGCCACCTTTGTAGCCACCACCACCTTTGTAACCGCCGCCTTCACGCGGCGCATCATCGCGCGGACCGCCCTGGCCGGGGCCCTGCGCCTCATCGACCCGGATCTTGCGCCCTTTGTAGTTGGCGCCCTTGAAGCTGTTGAACACCTGCTCGAAGTGCGCGGGCTCGATGTCCACGAAAGAGTACACATCCTTGATCAGCATGCGGCCGATCACATCGCCCTGCACGCCGCTGATGCCGCACACGTAGCCGAGCATCTTGCCCTTGTCGAAGCCATCGGCGCTGCCCAGATTGATGAACATCTGCTTGCCGGTGCCGAAGCGATCGCGCGAGGAGGGCCTATCGCCGCCGGGGCCTGCGGTGACCCGCGCCGTGTGGTCCTTGCGGCTCATGTCCACGTTGAGGTCGGGCAGATCGCGGAACTGGGTGATGAGGCGGTTGAAGGCCACGCTCATGAAGCGCTCGATCAGTTCCTCCTTGCTGAACGCGATCAGCTCCTCATGCGCGGTGGGCAGGATGGATGCGAGCGCATCGTGATCCACCTCCACGCTCTTCAGCTTTTGCATGTAAGCCACCACTTGGGCCTTGCCGATGTCGCCCGCGCCCGGCACGCGCACGTAGGTGAAGTGCGTCTTCAATTGCCGCTCGAGCTGCCGGATCTTGCCCACATCGCGCACGCCGATGATGCTGAGCGAGATGCCCTTGCGCCCTGCACGCGCCGTGCGCCCGCTGCGGTGCGTGTAGTTCTCCGCTTCGCCGGGCAGGTCGAAGTGGATCACGTGCGTCACCTCGTTCACGTCGATGCCGCGCGCGGCCACATCGGTGGCGATGAGCAGCTGCAATGCGCGCGCGCGGTAGCGGCCCATCACATGGTCGCGCTGGGCCTGGCTCAGGTCGCCGTGTATGGCGTCGGCGCTGTGCCCATCCTTGATCAAGGCGCTGGCGAGCTCCTGCGTCTCATGCTTGGTGCGGCAGAACACGATGGCGAAGAGGTCGGGATCGGAATCGATGATGCGGCGCAAGGCGGCGTAGCGATCACGGGCGTGCACCACGCAGTACTGGTGCTGTATGCTGGAGGCCGCCATGTTGCGCTCGCCGATCTGCAGCTCTTCGGCGGAGCGCATGTACCGCTTGGCGATGTGCCGCACCTCACTGCCCATGGTGGCGCTGAACAGCCAGGTCTTCTTGTCCTCGGGGGTATTCTGCAGGATGTCCGTGAGGTCCTCCTGGAAACCCATGTTGAGCATCTCATCGGCCTCATCGAGCACCACGGTCTGCACGGTGCCGAGGTCAACGGCCTCACGGCCCAGCAGGTCGAGCAGGCGGCCGGGCGTGGCCACCACGATGTTGGCCCCGCGCTGGATCTGGCGGATCTGCTCGCGGATGCTGGAACCGCCGTAGATGGCCACGGGCTTCACGCCGGGCATGTGGCTGGCGAAGCGCTCCAGGTCTCCCGTGATCTGCACGCAGAGCTCGCGCGTGGGGGCGAGCACCAGGGCTTGCACGCCGCGTTGCCCAGGGTCGATGTCTTCCAGCAGCGGCAGGCCGAAGGCACCGGTCTTGCCAGTGCCCGTCTGGGCCAGCACCACCACGTCCTGCTCACTGGTGAGCAGGTGCGGAATGGCGCGCTCTTGCACGGGCGTGGGCTGCTCCCAACCGAGTTCGGTGAGGGAACGGAGGATCTCCGCGCGGAGACCGAGCGCGTCGAATGCGGGCATCTGTCTGGGAATGGCTGAGGGAAATCGCGGACTGGCTTGCTGCAGGCAGGACCGCGTGGAATGGCGGCCAAGGTAGGCCTTCGCGCGCAGGCAGGGCCGCCAGAGTGCGATCTGGGCAGGCCGGTATCTTCGCCGCCCATGATCCAGGAAGCCAGTTTCACGGGCACGGCCAAGGTGATCCTTGTGCTGCTGGGCATCTGGCTGGTGGCGCGCTGGTGGATGAGGCGATCCACCGCGATGAGCGGCCATCAAGCACGCGGTGAGAAGCGGTCGAAGGGCGATGTGCGCATCGAGGACCTGAGGCCCGGGAACGGGAGCGCGCCGAATCACGGAAACGTGACCGACGCCGAGTTCGAGGAGATCAAGTAACCACGGCCGCGCCGCGGCACACGCATGAAACCACTCTGGAAGAACCTCTTGCCCGTGGTGGCGGCGGTGGCGCTGTTCTACGCGCTGAGCATCATCTACTTCAGCCCCGCGCTCGAAGGCAAGCGCCTGGTGCAGGGCGACCTGAAGAACTGGCAGGGCATGGCGCAGGAGATCATGGAGCACCGCGACGCCACCGGTGAGGAAGCGCTCTGGACCGGCAGCATGTTCAGCGGCATGCCCGCCTACCAGATCATGGTGCTCTGGCCGCAGAACCTGTTACGCTTCGCGGACAACGCCTTCCACGGTTTCCTGCCGCGGCCCATGAGCTTTCTCTTCCTGTACCTGCTGGGCATGTACATCCTCCTGCGGTGCCTGCGCATCGACCCGTGGCTCAGCATCGTGGGCGCCGTCGCATTTGGATTCTCCAGCTACTTCTTCGTGATCCTCGAGGCCGGCCACAACAGCAAGGCCAACGCCATCGGCTACGCGCCCATGGTGCTCGGCGCTGTGTGGCTGCTGCTGCGCGGCAGCAAGTTGCTGGGTGCGGCGCTGCTCGCCCTCTTCCTGGGACTGGAGGTGATGATGAACCACGTGCAGATCACCTACTACCTCGGCATCGTGCTGGTGCTGCTGGCGCTGGCGGAAGCGGTGCGGGCGGTGCGCGAGAAGCAGGTGATGGAATCGGCCCAGCGAGGCGCGCTGGGGCTGGTGGCGGTGGGCCTCGGCCTGGCCTGCAACATCGGCCTTCTTCGATCCACCCTGGAGTACGGATCCTACACCACGCGCGGAAAGAGCGAGCTCACCATCACCCCCGATGGCGGCTCCGCTTCAGGCAAGCAGACCAGCGGCCTGGATCGCGATTACGTGACGGCGTGGAGCTACGGCAAGGCCGAGAGCCTCACCCTCCTTGTGCCGAATGCCAAGGGCGGCGCTTCGGGCTCCATGATCCAGTCTCAAGATGATTTCCGCGCCATCGGCGATCCGGCCTTCCGCGATGCGGTGATGAAGGAGTACCAGGCCAACCGGTACATCAAGTCGTATTGGGGCGATCAGAGCTTCACCTCCGGGCCCGTGTACATCGGCGTTCTCATCGTGCTGCTCCTGCTGCTGCTCATCGCGCGGCAGGAAGGATTGGCGCGCTGGTGGATGCTCGGCGCGCTGCTCTTGATGCTCGTGCTGGTCGCGCTCAACAACATGGCGTTGGCAGATGCCGCTGGCGTGCTGCGCGTATGGGGCATGAAGGCCTCGGTGCTCTTCGGCACCCTCACGCTGATCTACCTGCTCAGCGGCCTGTGGTGCGTGCGCGACACGCTGGCGTACGCGCTCTTCTCCGCGTTCGTGCTCACCCTGATGCTGAGCTGGGGCCGCCACCTGATGCCGCTCACCGATTTCTTCCTCGAGTTCGTTCCCGGCTACAGCAAGTTCCGCGCGGTCACCATCATCCTGGTGATCGTGGAACTGGCGGCGCCGGTGCTGGGCATGCTCTGGCTCGATCGCTTCATCCAGGAAGGGAAATGGGACAAGCTGCAGGAACGCCGCTTCCTGATCCCGGCCGCGATCCTGCTGATCACGCTGCTCGCGTTCGCCATTGCGCCGGATACCTTCTTCGACTTCCTCAGCGATGCCGAACGCGCCGATTTCAATGGCCGCATCGGCCCATCGGGCGAGCCGACCGCGGAACTCACCGCCTTGGTGGAAGGCATCGAGGCGCATCGTCAGGGCGTGCTCAGCGCCGATGCCTGGCGCAGCTTCGCGTTCGTGCTCGTTGGAGCCGGCCTTTTGTTCCTCTTCGGTCGCCGCGTCATCGGCAAGGCGGTGCTGGTGCCCGCGCTGATCGCGCTCGTGATCAGCGATCTGTGGATCGTGGACAAGCGCTACGTGAACAACGAGAAGGACAAGGGCCGCTACCTCTCGTGGGAGGATGAGAAGACGAACCTGTTGCCGCACAAGCCCAACGCCGCCGACCTCGCGATCCTGGAGCAGGAGTGGAACCCGAAGGCCGCTGAGCTGCACAAGGCGAGTCTTGAGCGCCTGAAGCAGCGGCGCAGCGGCGCGCGCGGCAAGGACAAGCTGATCTCGAAGGAGGACGACCTGATCGCGCGCTTCGGCAGCCTTCGCCGCGCTTCCGATTACCGCGTGCTGTGGATGGGCGACCCCTTCAACGACTCGCGCGTGAGCTACTTCCACAAGAGCGTGGGCGGCTACCACGGCGCCAAACTGGAACGCTACCAAGAGCTCATCGAGTTCCACCTGCGCCCTGCCATCATGCGCATCGGGCAGCAGTTCGGACCAGGCGCTACGATGCAGACCCTCGACAGCGCGCTGGCCAGCGAAGGCGTGCTCAACATGCTCAACACGCGCTACCTCATTTACAGCAATGAGCGTCCGCCGCTGCTCAACACCAATGCGCTGGGCAGTGCCTGGTTCGTGGATGAGCTGCGTCGCGTGAAGAACGCCGACCAGGAGATCATGGCCATCGGAGAGGTCGACCCCGCGCGCGTGGCGGTCATCGACGAGAAGCAGCTCGCGCTCCTTGGCGAAGGCACGGTCACCGTCGATCCATCGGCGAGCATCTCCCTGGACAATTACGCTACGAACAAGCTCGATTACACCGTGCGTTCCGCGCAAGGCGGCGTGGTGGTGTTCAGCGCCATCTGGTACGGGCCCGATTGGGTGGCCAGCATCGACGGGCAGGACGCGCCGCATGCCCGCGCCGATTACGTGCTGCGCGCCTTGCGCGTGCCCGCTGGTGAGCACAAGGTGAGCTTCCGCGTGGAGAGCCGCGCCTATTCGGGCTCGAAGCCGGTGATGCTCGGCGCATCGCTGCTGGTGCTGCTGCTCGCGCTCGGTGCCTTGGGCATGGAGGCCAGGCGGATGCTCAAGGGCTGATCACGCGATGAAGCGCGTGCTCGTCATCACCTACTACTGGCCGCCCAGCGGCAGTGTGGGCACGCACCGTTGGTTGAAGATGTGCAAGCACCTGCCGCAGCACGGCTGGCAGCCGGTGGTGTACACGCCATCGAATCCGGAAATGCCCTCTGTGGACAAGAGCCTGCTGCGCGATGTGAGTCCCGGACTGGAAGTGATCAAGCGGCACATCCGCGAGCCCTTCAGCCTCTACAAGCGCTTCACCGGAAGGCCGCGCGATGCCCGCCTGCAGACAGCCTTCCTGAATGAGCAAGGCGGCGGCGGCTGGAAAGAAGCCCTCGCCCTCTGGGTGCGCAGCAACTTCTTCATCCCCGATGCGCGCGTGTGGTGGGCGCGTCCTTCCATCGCGCATCTCACGCGTTATCTCAAGGATCATCCCGTGGATGCGATCGTCACCACCGGATCGCCGCACAGCTTGCACCTCATCGGCCGCGCGCTCAAGCGTCGCACCGGCATCCCGTGGCTCGCCGACTTCCGCGACCCGTGGACGAACATCGATTTCTACGGGCAACTGAAGTTGACGCGCTGGGCCGATGCACGCCACCGAGCGTTGGAGCGCGCCGTATTGCGAGAGGCCGATGCCGTGCTCACCGTGAGCTGGCATTGGGCGGAGGAGCTGCGCGCGTTGGGCGCGCGCGATCCGCAGGTGATCACCAACGGCTTCGATCCGGACGACCTGCCGCAGCCGCCTGCGCCAGTGGATGAACGATGGAGCCTGGTGCATGTGGGCAGCATTACCTCCACGCGCGACGTGCCCGCGCTGTGGCGTGCGCTGGCCGCGCGGAGCGCGCGCGATGCGGAGTTCCGCGAGCGGTTCGTGCTGCGCCTCGTGGGCGGGGTGGATCACCGCGCGCTGGAGAGCATCAACAAGGCCGGTCTCGCGGGCCATGTGGAGCGCATCGGCCAGGTGGAGCACGCCGAGGCCCTGCGCCAGATGCAACGCGCGCGCGCGCTCCTGTTGCCGGTGAACGATACCCCGAACGTGATGGGCTTCCTGCCGGCTAAGGCCTTCGAGTACCTCTCCGTGGGCCGGCCCATCCTCGCCATCGCGCCGCGCGGCGCCGATATCGAGCGCGTCTGCGCGGGCCACACCGTGGTGCCACGTGACGACGAGCATGCGATGAAAGAAGCGGTGGATACGCTCTTCAGCCCGCATGCGCAAGCGCCGCCGCCACCGCACCACTACACGCGCGCATCGCTCGCCAAGCAACTGGCTCAACTGCTGAATGGACTTGAGCCGGTGCGCCGGCATGACTAACGCACCTGTACGCATGAACGACCTGGAGCGCTACTTCAACGAGAACAAAGGCCGACTCATCCACAAGTGGATGCACTTCTTCGATGCCTACGACCGCCACTTCGCCCGCTATCGCGGAAAAGAGGTGGTGGTGCTCGAGATCGGCGTGTTCCATGGCGGCAGCATGCAGCTATGGAAGAGCTACTTCGGCGAGAAAGCGATGATCCACGGCGTGGATGTGAACCCGCGCTGCAAGGAGCTGGAGGAGGACCGCGTGCGCATCCACATCGGCTCGCAATCAGACCGGGCCTTCCTGCGGCGCCTGCGCGAGGAGCTCCCGCCCATCGACATCATCATTGATGATGGCGGGCACACCATGGACCAGCAGATCATCACCTTCGAGGAGCTCTACGGCGCGGTGAAGCCCGATGGCGTGTACCTCTGCGAGGACCTGCACACCTCGTACTGGCTGCAGTACGGCGGCGGCCACCGCAGGCCCGGCACCTTCATCGAGTACGCCAAGAACTTCATCGACCGGCTGAATGCATGGCACTCGGAGGAGCGGTCGCTGCAGGTGGATGCGTTCACGCGCAGCACGGCTTCCGTTCACTTCTACGACAGCATCGTGGTGCTGGAGAAGCAGCCGCGCGAGGCGCCGGTCGTGCGGATGACCGGGACGCCCAGTTTCGAGATGCCGCCACCACGAGCGAAGAGCGCGATGAAGTGGTTGCGGCTCGGCAGCCTTCGCGCCTTCAACAAGCTCTTGCGCGCCTTCGGGCTGCCCAGCGTGATCTGGGGCCGCTGAGCGCTCGCGGACCTCGCGCGTACCTTGCCGCCGATGGGCATCCTTGTGCGCCAATCGCTGATCAACACGGCGCTCGCCTACTTCGGCATCGCACTCGGATTCGTGAACGTGGTGTTCCTGTACCCGCGCGTGCTCGCGGTGGAGGAGTTCGGCCTCACGCGCCTCCTGGTGAGCATCGCCACCATCGCCGCGCAGGCCTCGCAGCTCGGTGCGGAGAACACCATCATGCGCTACTTCCCGTACTTCCGCGATGCAGCGAGGAAGCATCGCGGCCTGCTGGCCATGCTGCTGCTCTTCGGCCTGGCCATGTCCCTGCTGGCCATGCTGGTGCTCTGGGCGATGCACGGCACGCTCACCGCCGTATTCGCCGATCGCAACACGCTCTACGGCGCGTACGGCATGCTCCTGCTGCCCATCGTGCTGGCCGAGGTGTTCTTCATCCTGCTCCGCAGCTACAGCCGCTCCATCCGGCGCACCGTGCAGCCCACCTTCATCCGGGAGTTCGTGCTGCGCGCCCTGCAGAGCGCGCTCATCCTGGCCCAGTGGAGACTGCGGATGCCTTTCGGCGCCTTCATGGCAGCCTACGCTTCGCTCTTTCTCATCTGCACCTTCGCCCTTGTCCTCGATCTGAAGCGCGCCGGCCAGTTCCACCTGGGCTGGGAGCACCGCTGGCTGCCGCGCAGGCTCAAGCGCAGCATGGCCACCTACACGGCGTTCACCTTCATGGCCAGCATCGCGGGCATGGTGCTCGGCAACATGGACCAGATCATGATCGGAGCGCTCCTGGGCCGCGACTCGCTGGCGCAGGTGGCGCATTACGCCGTGGCCTTCTACTTCGGAAGCGTGATCGCCGCGCCGGGCCGCGCGCTGCAGCAAGTAGCCACGCCCATGATCGCCGACGCATGGAAACGGCGCGACCGCGATTCATTGGGCAGGCTGTACCGGCGAAGCGCCTTCGTGCAATGGCTGGTGAGCGGCCTGCTCTTCGTGCTCATGTTCACCGGCATGGAGGACCTCTTCGCGCTGCTGCCCCCCTCCTACACCGGCGCGGCGCTCGTGGCCTTCATCATCGGCCTGGCCTACCTGATCAACAGCAGCATCGGCCTCAGCGCGCCCGTCATCAGCATGTCGCGCAGTTACGCGCTCGATGCGTACAGCAGCATCGCCATGGTGCTGATCAACCTGGTGTCCAACTTCTTCCTCATCCGCGCCATGGGCGTGGTGGGCGCAGCGTGGGCCACCTTCATCTCACTCACATTGGTGAACGCTTACCGCACCTGGTTCCTCTGGTGGCGTTATCGGCTCTGGCCCTACGATGGGCGTTTCCTGCTGGTGCTGGCGCTCATGGCGGTCCTCGTGCTCACCGTGCCCTGGATCCCGCTCACCGGGAAGCCCCTGCTCGATTTACCGCTGCGCGCCGCGCTGGTGGCGGCGCTGTTCACGCCCGCGGCCTACGCGCTAGGGCTGCTGAAGGATGTGCAGGAGATGCATCGCAAGGCGAAAGGTGTCTCAGCCGACAAGGTCGCGGAATAGCGTCCACGCGCCGTTGGCGTGCTTCCGATAATACCCTTCGTTCCACAGCTTCAGCGCTTCGCGTAACCGATGAAGGACACTCAATCGTCCAAGCGCCATCCTGCGCTCCGCGATAACCAGATGAGTCTTCAATGCACCGAACAGCCGCGCATCGAAGCGCTCGCCGTATGACAACGCCACCTCAAGGGCCATGGCGTACCTCCGTACGCCGTGGTCCGCGGCCTGTGACCGCGCCGCGCGCAAGCGCTGCCGCCAGTGCGCTGGCGAGAGCGGGTTGAAGCGGGTGCCGGCTGAGGTGTTCCTTCCGTGCATGCGATGCGCGATGAGTTGCTGTGGCAAGGCCTGCACACGGCCACATCCCCATGCGAACAGGGCTGCCCAATGGTCGTGGCCCCAGTAGCGGTTGAATTCGGGCGGCGTGCGCGCGAAGAGTTCGCGCGCGAAAGAGCCCTTGATCGCCAACGTGCACCCCTTCAGGTCCGGGTTGGCGGCAACTTCCATCGGGTCGCGATCGCCACCGCGCTCCAGCCTTGCGTGCTTGCGCGTGCCCCAGATCGTCCGGCCATCGGGTTTGCTCTGAGCATCGATGATCGCGCCATCGTGGTACGCGAGCACCAGCGAGCTGTCCCCGGCGAACGCTTCCTCTATGAGCGCGAGCTTGTCGGGATGCCAGATGTCGTCCTGGTCGCAGAAGAGGATCACATCGCCGGTGGCCATCGCAACAGCGCGGGCGAAGGACGCCGAAGCGCCAAGGTTGGCGGGATTCGTGGTGCAGGTGCTGGCTCTCGCGCCAGCCTCGATCAACTGCCGTCGCGCCAGCTCGAGGCTGGCATCCGTCGAGGCATCATCCACCACCACCCATTCATCCGGCCGCCGGCTTCCTTGCAGGATGCTCTTGATCTGCGCTTCGAGGTACGCTGCGCCGTTGTATGTCGCCAAGGCGATCGAGATTCTCATTGCGCGCTGCCGGACTTGTCAATGGTGATGACATAGCTGAGTGTGACGAAGTCCCTGACGTACGGGATGAGCAGCAAGGGGAACAAGCCATAGGTGACCAGCATGTTCAGCTTCCACCAACGGTTGGTCTCGAAGAAGCGGAAGTTGCGTTTGGCAATCCTCCATCGTGATCCGGGGCAGCACGCGGCGAACTCACGGAGGTTACGGCGCATGAATATCGAGCGGTGGGTCTTGTCGAAAATGCCGCGCTCGTTGCGCTGCCATCGTTGGGTGAGGAAGACCCAGAGCGTATGCCAATGCCCGTAGTTGGGCACG
>CAZFBP010000042.1:7977-15232 GCA_964517255.1 uncultured Chryseobacterium sp. | reverse complement strand
GACGGCTGCGGGCTGCGCGCCATTTACGGCGACGTGAACCACCCGCTCAGCATCAGCAGCACCGCCCCCTTCTTCAACCACGCCGACCGCGGGCGCACCTATGGGCATCTGTTGAACAACTCGGCGCTCTCGGAGGGCACTACGCCAGTGGATTCGTACATCACCTTGGGCCGGGGAAGCACTCAGCGGCTCAGCGTGGCCAAAGCGCTCGACGACGATGGCAGCGAGGTGGGCGGCCCGAACAACGACGGTGGGAGCGCATTGGTCGCTCAAGGGCTCCTGGTGAATGATGCGGCGGAGATGGGCATCGCCCTCACCGTGGCCGATGGCTTGGCCCAACTCAACGGCCAGCCGGGCCTGCCGCCCGGTTTCATCGCCTCGGGCGATGATCCTGCGGTCGCGTTCAATGATGCGACAGCGGCGAGCGCGTTCGTGAGCAACGATTGCCGGATCGCGTGCGCCAGTCCAGGCGTTGGCGGTGCCACACCGGAGAACCAGGTGCTCGTTGCGCAACTGACGACGGCGGGCGAGCTGGCATTCCTCCTGAACGTGGAAATTGAGCGGCCTGATGGCGTGGTGGTGAAGTATGTGGCCACCGGCGATACGCTCCTGGCTGGTGAGACGCTGAGCGGGATGCTGGTGTACCCGCCCGATTGCGGATGCACGGACCCGGATTACCTCGAGTACGACCCCGCTGCCGGATGCGACGATGGGTCCTGCGCCACACCGATCGTATTCGGATGCCTGGATCCGTCGGCTTGCAATTTCTCGGTGACTGCCAATTTCAACGTGCCGGAGCTCTGCTGCTATGGCATCAACGATTGCAACGGCCTCGACCCCTACCTGGTGTGCCCCACCATCGGGTTGGAGGAGTCGTCCTCCATCGGGGTCTCCATCGCTCCCAATCCCACCGCTGGTGAAACGCGCATCTCAGGCGCGGGCGCGCTCGGTGGAGGCCTCGTCCTCCTTGTGCGGGACGTGGAAGGGCGCGTGATGCGAACGGCGGCGCCCATGCTAGATCGGGGCGCGGTCACGGTGGATCTTGAAGGCTTGACCGCCGGCGTGTACCTGATCGTGCTGCGTGGCGATACGGGTGAGGCCCGGACACGCGTAGTGAAGCAATGATGGCATGCCGATCAAGCTCCTCGCACAGGATCCGCATGACGCGGTGCAACACATGAACGCGCCGCCAAGCGATCATCACTCCGCCTTCATGCGCGACGATTCGCTGCATGCCCGCGCATTGCGCATGGCCATGCACGCCGTGCTCGATGGGCTGAGCCCGGATGAAGCCGCGATGCGCCACGGCCTCCTGGCCGAAGAGCTGAGGCTCGCGCTGAGCGGTCTGGGCAGGTCGGCGGCCCTGGCGAGCCGGCCTGCGCGCGCAAGGGTGCGCACCGAGCGGCGCAAGCTCACGCCCGAGCAGGAGGCATCGCTGCACGCGCGCATCCTGGCGTCGCTGCCCGATGAACTTGGCGGGAGCAGCAAATTGTGGTCGCGCGAAGCGGTACGCTGGCTGGTCCACCGTGAAACAGGCCTCCACCTTCCGGACCGCACGCTTAGCACGTACCTGGAGCGCTGGGGCTTCGCACCGGAGAAGCCGATGCGCGCCATGGCCAAGCTGCACCCTGGCCGCATGCGTGCCTGGCTGAAGAGCGATTATCCCGTCGTGGCGATGATCGCACGCGAGAGCAATGGCATCGTGGGATGGTGGGGCTGCGCTCCGCTGCTGCCCAGGAAGCATGGCAAGCAGGACCGCGCCGCCCAGCATGGATCGGTTCCGAACCGGCTCTGGGAGCCCGACCGGTTCAGCGTGGTCTTCGTCACCACCAACAGAGGCCATGCGCGATGGCGCGTATTCGAGGGCGCCCTCAGGACCGGGACCGTCACTGACCTGCTCGAATGCTTCGTGGCCGAGGATGAGCGCAAGCTCTTCCTCATACTACCGGCCGACCCGCTCTTCACAACCCCCGAATTCATCAGCTGGGCCATGAGCATGAAGGAGCGCATCAGCTTCCACCTCTTCAATGGTGGTGGCGAAGCGCGCGGCCCGGCCCATCGGTAACGGTGCGTTAACCGATCGGACATGGAATGACCATGAGCGCGCAAGGATGCGCAAACGGCCCCGGGGTTATTTCGGCGCCCTCAACGCAGCTCACATGAAACCAGCCTTCACCATCATCGCGGCCATCCTGGCATCCTCTGTATCAGCACAGGTCTATGCCCCGCCGGATCCTGCTGGTCTGGAGGGCATCGTGGTGGAGACCTATTACGTGGCCGATGCTGATGATGCTGCCGATGCCGATGGCGGACCGGGTCTGGTGGAAGGCGCGAAGACCTATCGCGTTTACGTGGACATGCGGCCGGGCTACGAGCTGGTGAGCGTGGGCGGATTCACCAATCACCCTTTCAGCATAGCCACCACCACCACCTTCTTCAACAACGACGACCGTGGCGAGGCCTGGGGCCGGGACATCCCCGCGCAGCACCTGAACAAGAACACCGTGGCCATCGATAGCTGGCTCAGCTTCGGCCCGGCCAGCACCTTGCATTGGGGCGTGCTGAAGAGCGAGGATGCCGATGGCAGCGTCGTGGGCGGAGCCAATAATCAGAGCGGGCTCCTGGCGAATGATGCTGCCGCAGCGGGCACGCCGCTCACCACGTCCGATGGACTCATCAATCTGGGCACCGCGCCCGGCACCATCAACGCGGTGGGGAACCAGCCTGACTGCTTCGACCCCAACGGCAGCAACAGCTTCAGCGACGAGAACTTCGCGTGGGCCATCCTGGGCGGCACCGAGGGCCCCACGGAAAGCAACCGCGTCCTCATCGGGCAATTCACGACGGATGGCGTGCTGAGCTTCTGCTTGAATCTCGCGCTGCGCATCCCGGATTCGCTCGTGTGCGGCGATCCGAATTGCCATACGCTCCTGCAGTACTACAGTGAGGTGCTCGAATCCGATACGATGGGACAGGGCTTCGCTGGCCAGAACATCTTCTCGCATCCGGCGCTCTGCTTCAACTCCGGCAATGCGCAGGTCGATTGCCTCGGCATCCCCAACGGAACGGCCGTCCCTGGCTCCGCCTGCGATGATGGGAACGCCGATACCAGCAATGACCAGTACAGCCCGACTTGCGTGTGCTGGGGCCAGGATTGCGCAGGCACTTACGGCGGCAACGCGCTTCCTGGCACTCCTTGCGACGATGGCAACCCCGATACGGCGAACGACACCTGGCAGCCCGGGTGCATCTGCGAAGGCGTCAATGGAGTGGATGAACGCGCAGCGGGCATCCTGCGCGTGAGCCCGAATCCGACGCGCGACATCATCGTGGTGGAGCTTTCCGGGACGACTGGAAGCTTGAACTGGGAGTTGCGCGGCGTTGCGGGCCAGACCGTGCTCAGTGGCTCGCATCCCGTCGGTTCCCGATTCGTGATCGACGCCGGATCGATCGCCTCCGGGACCTACCTGCTCATCACGGAGCGCGATGGCGCGCGCGGCCAGCGCCGCATCGTGAAGCAATGAGGCGCCTCGGGCGGATGAACGGAGCGCTGGCGCTCACGCTCCTGGCGTCTTTCCCCGATGCCAGCGCGCAAGGGCTCGAAGGAATCCTGGTAGAGCGCTACCATGAGATGCCGGTCCATGCACCAGGCGCCCCACCGCTTGTCACCTATCGCATCTTCCTCGACCTCGCGCCGGGTCATTCCTTGCTCACCGTATTCGGTGAGAAGGACCGCAACCTCTACTTCCGCACCACGACGCGATTCTTCAACGATACGGTCCATGGCGGAGGAGCGGGTGAGCGGATCCCGGCCGACAGGCTGCGGCAATTCCCGCTGGCGCTTGATTCGTGGCTCGCTTTCGGCTTCGCCACCTCCGGCCACAAGGCGGTGCCGCTTCATCTCGATACCGATGGCTCGCTGCTCGGCGCACCGGACGCACCGGATGAGGCCGGTGGCTATCATCCGCGATTGCGATCGCGCGATGGCTTGATGCCCGCGCGGATCGTGCCTGAGGTGATGAAGCTCGATCTCGCGACGAGCTTCCTGGAGCGGCTGAGCGGCGACCTGATCGAGACATCGGTGGGCGCTTATGGCGTGATGGGGTCCGTGATCGGCGCGACCAAGGAGAACATGGTGCTGATCGGCCAGTTCACCACGGACGGCGAGCTGAGCTACGCGGTGAACGCGGCCGTGCGCGCGCCCGATGGGCGCATCGTGAAGCACCTGGCCTACGCAGCGGCCGCGAGCGATGAGCTCGAAGTGCCCGCGCTGCGCTCGGGAAGGCCGTTCTGAGCTTTCCACGGCGCTCTTCCGGGACATGAATTTGATGGGCGGCGGGTGTTATCGGGCCGTAAGATCCCAGCCTGTTCCGAGCAACGGCTGAATGATGGATCGGTAAGCAAAGCATAGGGTGCCGCTAACCGCAAGGCCCAAGCCCCCGGGGACTTTTGGCCCGCCACAAAAGGCGAACCCCAAGACACTCAACACCCAAAAACCCCAACTCGAACCATGAAACGTCTCTTCAAACTGGCTCTGTCCGCGAGCGTCGCGGGCATGGCCACGCCTGGCCAGGCGCAGAGCATCGGCGCCGCCTGCGGATGCCCGCCGGTAGGCTCACGCACAACGGTGACGCTCGATCCGACCAGCGCTCCGACGGTGTTGGCTGCCAACGGCGACATGATCCCGAGCAGCTACACGATGACCTGCGACAACCTGTACATCCTGAATGACAGGTTCTACGTGCCCGATGGCAAGGACCTGTACATCGAGCCGGGCACGGTGATCAAGGCCCCGAACATCGGGGGGGGCAATGCGGCGGCGCTGATCGTGAGCCGCGGCGGCCAGCTCTGGGCGAACGGCACCGAGAGCTGCCCGATCATCTTCACGTCGCAGGCCGACCCGCTTGATGGAAGCTATGCGGTGACCAATCGCGGCAAGTGGGGCGGGGTCATCTTGCTGGGCCGCGCTTACAACAACGTGCGCACCACCGATGTGGGCTCCACAGCGGCGGTGACCGGCATCAATGGCGTCGGCCTGATCGAGGGCCTCACCAACGAGACGCGCAATTACTACGGCATGCCTGTGGGCCAGGAGGTGAACAACGATAACAGCGGCGTGCTGCGCTATGTGTCCATCCGCCATGGCGGTGAGCTGCTCGGCGCCAACAACGAGATCAACGGCCTCACCTTGGGCTCTGTTGGCTCGGGCACGGTAATCGAGAACATCGAGGTGATCGCCAACCTCGATGATGGCATCGAGTTCTTCGGCGGCACGGTGAACGCCAAGCACCTCATCGCGATGCACTGCGATGATGACTACATCGATTGGGACCAGGCCTACGATGGCCGCATCCAGTTCGTGTACGGCCTGCAGGGCCCCGACAACCGCGGTGGCGCGTTGAACCAGGGCGATAACGGCTTTGAGCTGGACCGCGACGACCACTCCAGCAATGCGGCCAACGGCGGCCTCAGCGGTGCTCCGCAGCTCTGGAACGCCACCATCCTCTCTCGCACTGACGGCGTGAACGCCGATCCGGTGAACCTCAATCCTGCGCCTGGTGACGAGGCCATCGAGGCCAAGGAGCGCGCATGGGGCTCGGTGAACAACAGCATTTTCGCCAACTTCCGCTCGGGCCTCAACCTGATCGGCGCCGTGGGCGGCGCGAACACCACGGACAACTGGCTCGCCGGCAACTTCAACGCGAAGAACAACACCTTCATCGGCTGCACCAACCCGCTCCGAGTGAACGGCGCGAACGTGACCAGCGGAACGCAGTTCGACAAGTTCACCCTCACCGATGGGAACGTCATCCTGGCCAGCGGCCTGGTGGATGCCACTTTCGACATCAACCCGATGCTCACCAGCAACACGGTGACCGACCGCGTGAACCCGGTGCCTGCGGCCGGTACCGCCACCACCACGTTGAAGCCAGCACCTGCGGAGACCTTCCTCTGCGCGGTGCAGTACCGCGGCGCGTTCGAGCCCGGCAAGGAGCCTTGGACGAAGGGCTGGACCCTGATCGAGCAGATCAAGGGCGACCTCAGCACGGTGGCCGGCTGCGTGGGCGACCTGAACAAGGACGGCGTGATCAACAGCTCCGACTTCACCCTGTTCAGCGGAGCCTTCGGCACCACCTGCTTCTAAGCAAACCTACCGCCCATGCCGCGCCGGAGCTTCTCGCTCCGGCGCGTGCAGGGCAACACAACCAACATCATGAAACAGAAACTCAAGAACCTGCTCTGTAGCGCGGCGCTCCTTCTGGGCGCCACCGCTGCCACGGCGCAAGGCCTGCAGAACATCATCGTGGAGGAGTTCCACACGGTGACCCAGGCCGATGCCGATGCGTACAACAATGACCACGGAGGCGGCTCCTTCCCGCTCGTTGCTGGAATGAAGACGTACCGCGTGTACGTGGACATGGCGCCGAACTACCGCCTTACCTCGGTGTTCGCCACGCCGAACTCACCGCTCTCGGTGAACTCCACCACCACCTTCTGGAACGATGACAACTGGGGTTCCGAAGGCCCGGGCCAGACCCGTCGCCTCGATGAAGGGAACCTGTTCGATTCCTTCATCACCATCAACACGGCGTCCACCAGCTCCACGGGTACGACGCCTTGCGGCGCCACCGCGCACACCTCGCAATTCGGGGTGCAGCGCACCGCCGATACGAATGGCGACTTGTTCACCTGCGGCGTGTACCCCGGCTTCACGGGCGCCGATGGCCACATTCCGGTTCCTTTCGCGATGGATCCGCTCGTATTCCTGGGATCCATCAACTACCAGGCGCTCACGAGCGATCCCGCCCCGGCTGGTTCATTCGGATACAGCAATGCGCTCTACGGCTACACCGGTGGCATCACCGGCGTGGATCCATCCGGCTCCAACATCGCATTCATCGGCCAGTTCACTACGGATGGAACCTTCACCTTCAACCTGAACGTGGCGCTGATCCTGCCTTCTCCCAGCACCGCCACCGAAGAGTACGTGCACGCCAGCCCCAACGTGGGACAGATCCAGTCCTCCTTGCTGATTTTCCCGCAGCCGAACCTGGATTGCGAAGGCACTCCTGGCGGTACTGCCCTGCCCGGAACGGCCTGCAACGACAACAACCCGCTCACCGGTAACGATACCTGGAGCGCGAACTGCGTGTGCGCTGGCCTGTTGATCGATTGCGAAGGCACTCCTGGCGGCACTGAGCTGCCCGGCACGGCTTGCAACGACAACGACCCGCTCACCGGCAACGATACCTGG
>CAZFBP010000042.1:0-7877 GCA_964517255.1 uncultured Chryseobacterium sp. | reverse complement strand
ACTGCGTGTGCGCTGGTCTGGTGATCGATTGCGAAGGCACCCCCGGCGGCACTGCGCTGCCCGGCACTGCCTGCAACGACAACAACCCGCTCACCGGTAACGACACCTGGGATGCGAACTGCGTGTGCGCTGGCCTGTTGATCGATTGCGAAGGCACCCCCGGCGGCACGGCGCTGCCCGGCACGGCTTGCGATGACCTCAACCCGAACACGAGCAACGATGTATGGTCGGCTAACTGCGTGTGCGCCGGTGTCCTCGCGAATGATTGCGAAGGCACTCCTGGCGGCACTGCGCTGCCCGGCACTTCCTGCAACGACAACAACCCGCTCACGGGCAACGATACCTGGGATGCGAACTGCGTCTGCGCTGGCCTGTTGATCGATTGCGAGGGCACCCCCGGTGGCGCCGCGCTGCCTGGTACGGCCTGCAACGACAACAACGCTTGCACCATCAATGATGTGTACGATGCCAACTGCAATTGCTCCGGTACTTTCGAGGACACCGACAGCGACGGCGTATGCGATGCGAACGACAACTGCCCCACGGTTACGGGACAGATTGGCAGCGCTTGCGACGACGGCAATGCGAACACCATCAATGACCAGCTGAACGCGGCTTGCCAGTGCGTGGGAACCCCCGTGGGCCCTGGCTGCGATTTCAACGAGGTTGAACTCGTCGTCGAGAACGACGCGGTGAGCATCGTGAGCTACGAAGTGCGCGCGCAGGGCACGAATATCCTCGCTGCCAACGGCTCCGTGAATCCCGGGACCGGCACTACCGTGCAGGACATCTGCCTGCCCGACGGCTGCTACTACCTCGTGGTCTCGGACAACGGCGGTGACGGCATCGTGGGCGGCGGCTATGTGCTTCGCCTCGCTGCGGGCGGTCGTTTGATCGACAATGCCGGGAACATGACCGTTTCTCCGAGCCAGATCGCGGCGAACGAAGGCTTCTGCCTCCCCTTGGGGTCGGATCGCCTGATCGCCACCAGCTGCGACAAGCTCGACTGGCGCACCGCGCCTTGCGTGCCGGAGTACGTGGTGGCCAACGCCAACGCGCTCGTGAGCGCGCAGTACGGCGTCACCAATACGACCAGCGGCTACCAGATGTGGTGGTACGATCCGAACGGCGGCTACAGCTTCAAGCGCTTCCAGAGCCACAGCACCGCCAATGGCCTTGTCGCGAGCGCCACGCGCGCCTGCCACTTCAAGATCAACGCGTGGACCGGCAACCAGCTGCAGGAAGGCGTGCTCTACAACGTGAAGGTGCGCGGTCGCGTGGCCGGTACGTACAACGCGTGGGGCCCTGCTTGCCGCTTCAGCGTGGACAATGCTGCCGCGCAGTGCCCGCAGGCCCGCCTCAACAACATCGCGGGCAATCAGTTCTTCAGCTGCGGCGTCACCCGCCCGGTGGCTGCGAACGCCTACGTGTACTCCACGGTGGTGCGCCGGATGCAAGCCAACTGCAACTGGCTCAACGCGAACCGCTACCAGTTCCGCTTCCGCATCGCGTCGGAAGGATTCGAGCTGGTGAAGACAAGCAGCACTTGGTCCGTGAACACGCTCGGCCTCGCCTGCGGCAAGACCTACGAGGTGGATGTGCGTGCGAGCTTCGACGGAGGCGCCAGCTGGTGCGCGACCGGCGATCCCTACGGCACGGTCTGCTCACTTACCACGACTGCTTGCAGCTTCGGCATGGCACAAGAAGCCACCAGCGGAACGGCCGTGGAGGCCCGTCTGTCCATGTACCCCAACCCCAACCGCGGCGACCAGCTCTTCCTGAGCATCGGTTCCATCGAGGAGGGCGTTGAGACGGTGAGCGTTGACATCTACGATGCCTTCGGCAAGCGCGTGAGCGCGCGCACGATCGCTGCGCAGGATGGCTTCGTGAACAGCATGGTTGAACTGAACGGCGAATTGAGCGCAGGCTTCTACCTGGTGAACGTGACGGCTGGCGGCGCCAGCTGGAGCGAGCGCCTGGTCATCCAGCGGTGAATCGATTGATCAATCTGAACGAGAGGCCCCGGCGAATGCCGGGGCCTCTTGCATTCCTTGGTGATTGTCCAGGACCACACTGCGCGTCAATCCTTGCCAGGTGCCCGGGGCGGGACTCGAACCCGCACGGCCGTTGGGCCAAGGGATTTTAAGTCCCTCGTGTCTGCCATTTCACCACCCGGGCGGATGGAACTTCCACAAAGCAACGATGCCCCCCGTCAGGGAGGCATCATCTGAGCGAGAAACGGGACTCGAACCCGCGACCCCGACCTTGGCAAGGTCGTGCTCTACCAACTGAGCTACTCTCGCATGTGCCGCTTCTGCAGTTGCCTCGGCGGCTGAGCGGCGCCAAATATAGGTCGTGAGCGACACGCTCCAAACGAGCGCGCGCGCTTCAGGCCTTCCGCAGCCTTGCCTTGCCCGCGCCGGCCATGCGCTTGATCTCGTTGAGCTTCAGCAGCGCCTCCACGGGCGTGAGCGTGTCGATCTCCAGTTCCTGCAGTTGCTCGCGGATGGCGGCCAGCGCGGGGTCATCGAGCTGGAAGATGCTGAGCTGCGGCTCCGGCACGAGGCTCTTCACGGCGGCCGTGGCGCGCAGGGGAAGGGCGGCGTCGCCATCGCCCAGGTCGCCGGCGTGGCTGCGCTCCAGGTGCGCCAGCACCTTGTTGGCGCGCGCGATCACGGCCTTGGGCATGCCCGCCATCTGCGCCACATGGATTCCGAAGCTGCGGTCGCTGCCGCCGGGCACCAGCTTGCGCAGGAAGAGCACGCGGCCCTCGGCCTCACGCACCGCCACGCTGGCATTGCGGATGCGCGGGAAGCGCGCGGCCATCTCATTCAGTTCGTGGTAGTGGGTGGCGAAGAGCGTCTTCGGGCGCGCCGCATGCTCGTGCAGGTACTCGGCCATGGCCCAGGCGATGGAGATCCCGTCATAGGTGCTGGTGCCTCGCCCGATCTCGTCGAGCAGCACCAGGCTGCGGTCGGTGAGGTTGTTGAGGATGCTCGCGCTCTCGGTCATCTCCACCATGAAGGTGCTCTCGCCCGCGCTCAGGTTGTCGCTGGCGCCCACACGGGTGAACACGCGGTCGAGCAGGCCGATGCGCGCGGAAGAGGCCGGCACATGGCTGCCCACCTGCGCCATCAGCGCGATCAGCGCCGTCTGCCGCAGCAGCGCGCTCTTGCCGCTCATGTTCGGGCCGGTGATCACGATCAGCTGACGGTCGTCGGGGTCGAGGAGCACATCGTTGGCCACGTACGTCTCGCCCGGTGGCAGCTGCTGCTCGATCACCGGGTGCCTCCCATCGCGTATGTCGATCGCGCGGCCCTCGTCGATCACGGGGCGGCAGTAGCGCAGGGCCGCGGCATTGATGGCGAAGCCGCGCAGCACGTCGATCTCCCCCAGCGCGCGCGCGCAGCCCTGCACCGCGCCGACATGCCCGATGGCTTTCGTCACCAGCGCCGCGTAGAGTTCCTGCTCCAGGGCCAGCATGCGCTCCTCGGCGCCCAGGATGCGCTCTTCCAGCGCCTTCAGCTCGTCGGTGATGTAGCGCTCCGCGCCGGTGAGCGTCTGCTTGCGCACCCAATCCGCCGGCACTTTCTCACGGTGCGTGTTGCGGACTTCCAGGTAGTAGCCGAAGACATTGTTGTAGCCCACTTTCAGCGAGGCGATCCCCGTGCGCTCCACTTCGCGGCGCTGCGCCTCCAGGAGCAGTTCCTTGGCATGGGTGGCCACGTGGCGCAATCCGTCGAGCTCCTCGTTGACGCCGCTGCGGATCACGCCGCCCTTGGCCAAGGTGGCCGGCGTGGCCGCCTCGATGGTGGCGTGGATCGACTGAGCGAGTTCCAATGGCGGCGCGATGGCCGCTCCTGCCTGCTGCAAGGGCTCCGCTGCGGCCATCAGCACGCGCCGCGCGCGCTCCGAGGCCTCAACGGCCTGGGCGAGCTGCAGCATTTCGCGCGGGGCGATGCGGCCTGCGGCGGCCTTGCCCGCCAGACGCTCCAGATCGCCGAGGCGCTCCAACTCCTGGCCAACGGCATCCGACACGGAGGCCGATGCGATGAAAGCGCCGACGCGGTCCAGGCGCGCATCGATGGCGGCCTTCTGCAGCAGCGGCATCAGCAGCCAGCGCTTCAACAGGCGGCTGCCCATCGGCGTGGCGCAGCGGTCCATGCACTGCAGCAGGCTGCGGCCTCCCTCGTTCGCGGGGGCCACCAGTTCCAGGTTGCGGATGCTGAAACGATCGAGGCCCACATGGTCCGAGGGGCGCAGCCAGGCCACCCGCGCCACATGCGCGAGGCGGTCGTGGCGCGTATCGCCGAGGTAGTGCAGCACCGCGCCGGCGGCGCGCTGCGCCAGGCGCAGGTGCTCGATGCCGAAGCCTTTGAGCGTGGCGGTGCCGAAGTGGGCGAGGAGGCGCTCGCGCGCGAACTCGTCGGCGAAGGCCCAATCCTCCAGCGCGAAGCCGTGGGTGCGCGCCAGCGCCGCTTCCATGACGGCATCGGCGCGGTTCCTCGGATGCAGCAGCTCCTTCGGCGCATGACCATCGAGCAGCTTCGCGGCGCCCTCGGCCCCTTCCTCCGCCACCATGAACTCGCCGGTGGTGGCATCGAGGAACGCGAGGCCGTATTGCCCTTTCTCACTGCAGATGGCTCCGAGCCAATGGTTGTCGCGGCGGTCAACCACGTGGTCGCTGAAGGAGAGGCCGGGCGTGGCCACTTCGGTGACGCCGCGCTTGACGATGGTCTTGGTGAGCTTGGGGTCCTCCAGTTGATCGCAGACGGCCGCGCGGTAGCCGGCGCGCACGAGCTTGGGGAGGTAATTGTCGAGCTGGTGGTGCGGGAAGCCGGCGAGCTCCTCGCGGCTGCCGCCGTTGTTGCGGCCCGTGAGGGTGATGCCCAGCACCTTCGAGGCGATGATGGCATCGGCTCCGAAGGTCTCGTAGAAGTCGCCGACGCGGAAGAGCAGGATGGCATCGGGGTACTGCGCCTTGATGGCCGCGTACTGCCGCATCAGCGGGGTGGTGCCCGTGGCCTTGCTCATCGGTGCCGCGCCGCGCGCGAAATTGCGCCCCGAAAGTAGGCGCGCCTTTCCCGGCCGCTGGCAACGAATTGCTGACACCGAGCCATGCCCGCAGGAGACCGCAAGCTGACCATGGAGGAACTGGGCCGCGTGGCACCGGAGCGCTACGCCGGGAGCCTCACCGAGCGCATCACGTTGGTGCTAGACGATGTGCGGAGCCGGCACAACGTGGGCTCCATCTTCCGCAGCGCCGATGCCTTCGGTTCCGAGCGAATCATCCTGTGCGGCTTCACCCCTTGCCCCCCGCACCCGGAGATCGAGAAGACGGCTTTGGGCGCCACACGCTCGGTGCCGTGGGAGCACTTGCCCGATGCGGCGGCCGCGGTCCAGCGGCTCAAAGCCGAAGGCTACCGGGTGCTGGCCGTGGAGCAGACCCTCGGGGCCATCCCCTTGAATGACCTCATCCGTGTTCCCGGCACCCCGGTGGCGATCGTCCTGGGCAATGAGCTCCATGGGGTGGGCCAGGCCGCTGTGGAGGCTGCCGACGCCTGCGTGGTGGTGCCCCAGCGGGGAAGCAAGCACTCACTGAACGTGAGCGTGTGCGCCGGCGTGGTGCTCCACGCCCTCACCAGGACATAGGCAACCAACCGGCCATCCACAGGTCTATGGGTACGGAACCGGCACATCGGCTGGGCCGTAAGAGCGTCGCCCTCTATATTTGGCTGCCCACACCTGCATGCAGCGAGCCCTACCCCGCGCCTTCACGCTCACTTTCGTGCTCAGCCTGCTGGCCTTGTCCGCCAGCGCGCAGTACTTCCGTCAGTCCACGTACTGGAAGACCCACCGCAAGGAGGTCGAGTTCGGCTTCGGCATCTCCAACTTCCTCGGTGAATTGGGCGGCCGCAACCAGATCGGCTCACCTTTCCTCTGGGACTTCGAGATCACCCAGACCCGCCCGGCGGCGAGTCTCGCCTACCGGTACTATGTGGGCCGTCAGCATGCCTTGCGCGGCCGATTCACCTACGGCATCCTGGCCGGCAACGACAACCTCACCAAGGAGTATTTCCGCAACAACCGGAACCTCAGCTTCAAGAGCGATGTGTTCGAGCTCTCGCTGGTGTACGAGCTGCACCTCTATCGTGAAGAGCTAGGCCACATCTACGACCTGCGCGGGGTGAAGGGAACCAAGAGCAGCCGTTTCGGCCTCTTCTTCTTCATCGGCATCGGCGGTTTCTACTTCGACCCGAAGGCCCAGTACAACAATGCCTGGGTGCGCCTGAAGCCCCTGGGCACCGAGGGCCAGGGCCTGCCCGATGGCGCTGAGGAGTACAACAACTACCAGTTCTGCATCCCCATGGGCTTCGGCATCCGGCGGGCCTTCACCAAGAACTGGAGCGGCGGCCTGGAGGTGCAGTACACCAAGACCTTCACCGACTACATCGACGATGTGAGCACCAATTACTACGACAAGGAGGTGATCCGCCAGCAGCACGGCGGCGCCACCGGCGACATGGCCGCCTACCTCTCCGACCCCAGCCTGCATGTGATCCCCGGCGAGCCCACGGCCACCGGGCAGCAGCGCGGCGACGAGAAGGACCTGGACGCCTACCTCTTCGTGAAGTTCATCGCCGACTACAAGCTGTACCGCTACAAGAGCGGCAGCAAGAAGTACCGCGCCCGCATCCGCCGCGCCAAGATCGTCTTCTAGACCATCGCGCGCCGCCGCGCGCCACCTCCCATGCACGCGCACATCCGCTCCTGGTCCGAGCAGCAGGCCTTCGGCGTGTGCCAATGGTGGGCGCAGAAACTCAACGTGAAGGCCGAGCAGGTGCGCCTGAGCTTCATCTACCTGAGCTTCATCACCGCGGGCGCCCATCTCGTGGTGTACCTGGTGATGGCCTTCGTGCTCGCGCACAAGGAGCGCATCAAGCAGCCCTTCCGGCGCCGCAGCACCGTGTGGGACCTGTGAGACACGCCGTGCCCGCATGAACCTCGCCCCGCCCATCGAGCTGCGCCGCGCGCGCGACTTCGGCCAGGTGATCGCCGATGCCTTCACCTTCATGAAGGCGAACTGGAAGCCGCTGCTCGGCGCCATGCTCCGCATCGCGCTGCTGCCCTTGGGCCTGCTGATCGTGCTGGCCGGCGCCATGGCGCTGGTGGGCGTGAGCCAGGGCGAGGAAGGGCTGGCGCTGATCGGCACGCTGGGCATCATCGCGGCGGTGCTGCTGTTCCCGGTGATGGTGTACACCGCCGTGATGATCGAGGCGGTGACGCACGAGTACCTCCGCGCGTACGGGCGCGGCGAGCACCACGGGCTCACGGTGGGCGAGTTGCGGAAGCGTTGCCACGGACAGTTCTGGAATTACCTCGGCATCTGGTTCCTGGCCACGCTGGGCACCTTGGTGGGCATGGTGCTCTGCTACCTCCCCGGCATCTGGATCAGCGTCTCCTTCTCGCTGGGCATGATCGCGCACGGCGAGGAGCGCCTGGGCCCCACCGGCTCCTTGGAGCGCAGCTACAAGCTGGTGAATACGAAGTGGTGGGCCAGCTTCGGGCTGGTGCTGGTGCTGGGCATGATCGCGGGCATGCTGGCCATGGTGGTGATCGTGCCCTTCTACATCGCCGCCATGGTGACCATGGTGATGAATGCCGTTGGCGGCAGCGGCGAGCCGCCCATCGCCTTCTTCGTGCTCATCGGCATCGCCTACCTGCTCGCCATCGTGGTGAGCCTGCTCACCGTGCCGCTGATGCGCACGGGCACGGGCCTGTGGTACTTCAGCCTGGTGGAGCAATCCGAGGGCGCCGGGCTGCGCGAGCGGATCCAGGGCTTCGAGCAGGGGTGAGGCGTGCGCGGTCCGGATCTC
>CAZFBP010000041.1:0-15668 GCA_964517255.1 uncultured Chryseobacterium sp. | reverse complement strand
GGTCAGCCCGGAATGACAAAAGCATGCGTCAACTTCGCGCCCCATGCCAGATTCAACTTCCCGCACCGAGCTCTCCGCCCTGGGCGAATTCGGCCTCATCGAACGCATCGCCTCGCGCGTTCACCTTCAACATGCTTCTTCGGTGAAAGGCATCGGGGATGATGCGGCCGTCTTCGACCCCAAGGGCTTGCACCAAGTGGTCACCACCGACATGCTCGTGGAAGGCGTACACTTCGACCTGGGCTATGTGCCGCTGAAGCACCTGGGCTACAAGGCCGTGGTGGTGAACGTGAGCGATGTGTGCGCCATGAATGCCACGCCCAAGCGCATCACCGTCTCGCTCGCGCTCAGCAACCGCTTCCCGGTTGAAGCCATCGATGAGTTGTACGAGGGCATCCTGCTCGCGTGCAAGAACTACGGCGTGGACCTCGTGGGCGGCGATACGTGCAGCTCGCCCAGCGGATTGGTGATCAGCGTAACGGCCATCGGCGAGGCGGAGAAGGAGGACCTCGTGTACCGCAGCGGCGCCCAGGACAACGACCTCTTGGCAGTGAGCGGCGACCTTGGCGGCGCATACATGGGCCTGCAGGTGCTGGAGCGCGAGAAGGCCGTCTTCAAGGAGACGGGCGCGCAGCCCGAACTCGGCGGCAACGACTACATCCTCGAACGGCAGTTGAAGCCCGAGGCGCGGACGGACATCATCGAACTGCTCGCCGAGCTCGGCGTGAAGCCCACGGCCATGATCGACATCAGCGATGGCCTGGCGAGCGAGGCCATTCACATCGCACGCAACTCAGGCGTGGGTGTGCGCATCTATGACGAGAAGATCCCGATCGACCCTGAGACCTACAAGACCGCGCGCGACTTTGACATGGGCCCCAGCACCTGCGCCCTCAACGGCGGCGAGGATTACGAGCTGCTCTTCACCATCGTGCAAGCCGACTACGAAAAGGTGAAGGGCAACCCAAGCATCACCGTCATCGGCCACACGATCGACAAGGCCAGCGGCTACATGCTCGTGGACAAACAGGGCGGCCTGCACGAATTGCGCGCGCAGGGCTGGGATGCTTTCCTGCGGAAGTGAACCTACTGCTTCACCATGCGGATCGATTCACCTGTAGCCGTTCGTAGCATGTAGATCCCGGCAGCGAGCGTGGAGATATCCACCGTGTTCATTCCCGGCCGCAGCGCGCCACTTGCGGCCAACTGCCCGGCGGCAGAGAGCAACATGAACGATCCGCGCGCCGAAGCGCTGTGCAATTGAATGTGATCGCTCGCGGGCACTGGCCATGCCGACAGCGCGCCAGCAGATGATCCATCGAGCAGCCCAGTGTTCAATCCATCGATCCGCCCATCCACGAAGGCCTGCATGCCGCCGCTGTTCTGGATCATGCCGCCAATCGAGTAGGGCCCTAGAACATGCCCGGTGAAATAGACCGTGCCATCGTCAGCGCACGAGACTGCCTGCGCGTTGAGGGAGCTAGGGTTGCTGGTGAGCGCCCATTGGGCGTTCCCTGCGCTGTTGAAGGCCACCACCGTTTGCGCATAGGCTCCCAATGTGATCGCATCGCTCACCACGCCATTGCCCCACTGCGTCTGGCCGCGCGCGGTGCCGGTGAGGTACACGGTTCCGGAGGCATCGGAATCGATGCTCGTCATGCGGCTCTGGCGCATGTCTCCGGTAATCGGCATGCCAGCAGGCGCACTCTCCTTGCCCCACTGGAAGTCGCCCACGCTATCCACCTTGGCCAGGATCACATCGCCCACCCAATTGGGGCCATTGAATGACAGGCCGCCCCAGTTGGTTGCGGTCATGATTTCGCAGCTCACGAACGCATCACCGTTCGGATCGACCGCCACATCGGGCCCGTGGAACGTGCCTGCCTCGGCGAGTCGCGCCCAGTGGCCGCTTCCATCCGCGCGCATGCGCAGGATGAAGATGTCGTACGTGTCCGGCACCGGTACCGAAAGACCTCCGAATAGGAGCGGGCCGTTGCTGTCGCCCGTGCTGCCGCTCACATAGAGGTTGTTCCATGCATCGAACCCGAAGCCGCCCAGCACGCGCGTGCCCATGATGAGGATCTCCTCGTCGTCCGCGCCGAGCGCATCCACGGAGATTAAGTGGAATTCATCGAACGCTTCATAGCCGTACCACAGCGTACCATTCGCATCGATGGCAAGCGCTGGCACGCGCTGGCCTTCCGGATGCTCTACGCTAAGGTTGCGCATCCAGGCCACGCCGGAGGTGCTGCTGCTGAACGCCGCGAGGAAGAGGTCGGTGTCGAGGAAGCCGCCAGTGCCTTCGAGCGTGCTCCCATCGCAGAATTGAATGTCGCCCATGAAGCGGCCAGCCACGTAGATGGTGCCGTCGTCGGCCGTCACCATGCTCTCCATGAGGACGGAGTCGGTCATGGAACAGCCGGAGAATGGGATGCCGGTAGTCGGATCGATCCAATCCACGGCCAGATCATTGAACACATCAATTCCGAAGGACATGCCCGGCCCGAACTGGCGCACACCGCCAAGGAGGCCGCCTGGCGAGGCATCCACCTGATGGTTCACCATGGCGTAGTTCATGTTCCAGTCAACCGGGTGCGCGTTCAGCCAGAGCAGGTCCTGGGAACTGGAGCAGAGGGCGGAGCAGGTCGTGGCGGTGAGGAGCAGGGCGTGTTTCATGGAGGCGGGTTGCTGCGAATGACAGAGCAGTATGGGCTTCGGTTGCCCGCCGTCGCAAACTACGCGGCGCGCACCAGCCTTTTCGCCCGCTCGCGTACACACTGCGCAATCGGCGAACCGCTGATCAGGCTCTCCGCCCATGCCAGCGGGTCCATGTAATCGAGTACACGGCGCTCGTGGGGCTCGTCGAGCAGGGCCTGCGAGGCGCTGCGGAACACGAGGAGAGCCTCGCGCGAATCGGAATTGGCGCGGGCGTGCGCCAGCCTTGCGAGGAGCCGCAACAGCTCCGGCTCGAAGCGGTTGCCGCCGCCGTGCGCCTTCATGAACCGTTCCGTGCTGCGGTGCGCGTAGGCGAGCAAGTCAAGCTTGCCGGCGCCATGAAGCAGCATCAGGTGCAGCAACCGCGTGAAGCGGCCCACCTCGCTGCGATCATCATGGCGCGCGCCATTGAGCGACTCGTTGGTCCAGCGCAGACCTTTCTCGGGCTGGCCCGCGACGAGGTGCGCATAGGCGCATTCGTACTGGAGCAGCGCACGGCGCACGGGCCCCAGGCGCTGCGCATGCTCGCGCAGGCCGCGCTCCACCACAGGTATCAGTTCCAGCGCCTTCTCCGCTTCGCCCAAGCGGAGATGCATGCTCAACTCGAGGCTGGTGGTGGTGGCGAAGAGCTTCAGGTCTAGATCCTCCGTCTCGGGCATGCCCCAGGCGCCCGGCAAGGTGCGGAACCGTTTCAACAGCGCGAACGCCTCGTCGTGCAGCCCGCACTGCACGGTCACGTACGCGAGGTTGCTCATCACGCCCAGGATCAGATTGGGCTCATCGTTGAACGCGTCGCGCTCGCGTTCCATCAGGTCGATATTCGCCAGCAGCTGCGTCCGGCATTCATGGTTCATGCCGCGCGCGAAGGCGGCGGCCGCGAGGATGTGATGGCGCAGGAACCGGGCGCGCGCGGAATGGAGGTCGGCATCCGATTCCAGCACGGGGTCGCTCAGCAGCTCTTCGAGGCGCGCGGCCGATGCTGGGGCGTGCGCCGCGCCTTCGCGATAGATGCGTAGGAACAGGCGGCTCTTGATGGCCCAGAGGCGGTCCTCCTGACCTTGCGCCGCGCGTGCGGTGTTATCGGCACTGGCCAATGCATCGATCGTGTCGGCATCGGTGCTCTGGTAGTTCCGGCACTCAATCAGTCTTCGTTCCCATTCCCGCACTGATAGGAGTGCCGCGGCGCGCTCACTCTGTTCAGCTTGCTTGCGCGCGCTGGCGAGCACCTTCTGCGCATCGGCATAGAGCGCGCGCTGGTGCAGCAGCTCCACTTGGTGCAGCAGTCGGAAGAGCCGCGCATCCGTGGAGCTTTCGGCATGCAGGACGTGCAGGCTCTCGAGGATCGATTCATAGAGCCGCCGCTTGGTGATGGCGAAGTGCCGCGTGAACGCCGCGCCCTCGAATCGCGCCAGCAACGCGGCCTCGTCGTAGCGTTCCATGCTTGCGATGGCGTCGAAGAGCTGCTCCTGGACGCGCTCATGCAACTGGCCGTTGCGGGTGAGGTGGCGTTTGTAGCCGCGCTTCTCCGCAGGGCTCATCGAGGCGATGAGCCGATGCACATGGTCCTGGCTCCTTGCGGGCATGGCGCTGCTATGAATCGAAAACTAACGGCGCCTTCGGGCATGCGCGCATCGTATCCGGGGAACGGTGCTGAACGCACAGCCACGGGTGGAAATGAAAACGCCCGGGATCCCGGGCGCTCATCGAATCACCGCTCGCTGAGGGGGTCAGCTCGTCGGCTTCTTCTTGCGGTTGCGCTCGCCGTCTCCGACGTCATCGCCATCATCGCTGATGGAACTGCCGTCGCTGGTGCCGCGCGTGCTGCCGGGCTTTGAGCGAGCGTCATTGAAATCAATTTCGTTGCCGACGGAGCCGCGCTTCTCATTGCCCACGCTCTCGTCGCTGTTCTTCGCGCACGGAGCGAAGCCTTCCTCCTTTGAGCAGCCGCTCAGAGCCATCACGACCAACAGGGCCATGAGCGCGGAGAGGTTCGAGAGGAGGCGGAAGCTGGTCATCACGCATCAAATGTAAGGTCGTCCGCGGCCGATTCCAAGCTGGCGTCTGAGTTTCTTGCGCCCTGAGTGACAGGAAGTTCTATGGTGACCACGGTGCCGTTCTGCCGTTGCCCAAACCCATTCAACCGGTCCTTGGGTCCATCAATCCGGATATCGGTCAATTGCAGCCGCCGGAGCACATCGGCGCGACCCTTTGTGATTTCGATGCCCCGGGAGATGTGGTCGTTCTCGGCTCCCGATTTCGAACGCTGGCTCGCTTCCATCCCGACCCCGTCGTCCTCGACGCGTACCTCAACGCGACCGTTTCCCGTGGCCGGCGAGGCCGAGATGGACACATGGCCTTGCCCCTCCATGGGCAGGATGCCGTGCCAGATGCTATTCTCCACATAAGGCTGCAGCATCATGGCGGGCAGCCTCACGTTCGATGCGTCAACCGCGGGGTCCAGGGTGATGGTGTAACGGAATTTGTCCTTGAAGCGCATGTGCTCCAGCTTCAGGTAGAGCTCCAGGCGCTCGAGCTCCTCGGCGAGCGTGGTCGTATCACTCTGGCTGGCGTCGAGGTTCTTGCGGATGAGCTTCGCGAAGCTCGTGAGGTACTTACTGGCCGTGGCGCGGTCCTGCCGATTGATGTGGAATTGGATGCTGTTGAGCGCGTTGAACACGAAGTGGCGGTTCATGTTGGAATTGAGCGCCTGCTGCTCCAGTTGCAGCATGCGCGAACGGAGCACCAGCTGGCGCGTCTTCTCACGGCGCCCGCGCCGAGCGGCACGTATGCGGTGAACGACGTAGGCGAGCGCGCCGAGCGCCGCCGTGCACAGGGCATAGAACCACCAGCGGGCCCAGTAAGGCGGGTCGATGCGGAAGCTGAAACTCGCTGGAGCGCTCCAAAGCCCAGCACCCATGCACGCCTCGACCTCGAAGGTGTAGTGGCCGTGCGGCAGGTTGCTGTAGCTGGCGAAGCGGGCCTCGGTGGCGGGCAGCCAATCGGGATCGAGGCCGATGAGACGGTAGCGGTAGCGCACTTCCTCGGGGCGCGCGAAGGCCACGGCGGCATAGTCGAACGTGAGGTGATGCCGGCGGAAGTCGAGGTGCAGTGCCACGGGCAGCCCATCCGCATCGATGCTGTCGCATCGGTCCTTCCAATCGCTGGCCTGCAGGAAGTAGCGCAGGCCGCTGATCCGGATCCCCGGCGCGGAAGGTGTAGCCGCGATGGCTGCCTGCGGATGGCGAAGCGCCAGTCCATTGGCGCTACCGAAGAGCATGCGGCCGCGCGTCCACGTATGCGCGGCGTTGAGGTTGAACTCGAGACCGCGCAGCCCATCGCTCATGGTGATGTGCCGGAAACGCGTGGGGTCGGCCCATAGGCTGTCCGGATGGAAGTGGTACAAGCCGTTGTTCGTTCCGGCCCACAGCATCTGGTCCTCATCGGCCTTGATGAAGTTGATGTAGTTGGAGCCGAAGTCCTGCGCGAAGCGGAAGACACGCGGCCCATCCGGTCCGATGCATGAGATGCCGTTCGCTGTGCCTGCCCAGATGCGCCCGGCAACGTCGCGGAGCAAGCAAAGCGTGGCCTGACCATCGAGACCCTGTCCCATGGCGACGTTTGTGAATCGCCCATCGCGGTACAGGAAGAGTCCATCATCCCCAGCCAGCACCATCCCGCCACGGGAGTTGCTCATGATCGCGCGCACCGCTCTCGCAGGGCCTTCGGCAGTCGTGCCATGCCGGATCACTTCGCCGCCCGCATCAACCGAGAAGAGCCCCTCGCGCGTTCCGCACCAGATGCGGCCCGTGCTGTCCTGGTGCAGGGCGAAGACCCTCTGGCCTGCCAGGGGCGGCTCAGCCTTGTGCTTGTTCACGATGCCATTGACCACTTGCGCCAGGCCCTCGCTGGTGCCGAACCACAATGAAGCATCCTGGGCGAGCAGGCCGCACCACACGGTATTGTTCGGCAGGCCATCGATGGTGGTGATCATGGCCATGCCGTCCATGCGGCAGAGCCCGTTGTCGTAGGTGCCCAGCCAGAGGTCTCCCTGCGCGTCGGGGGTGATGCTCATCACCAGGTCGCTGCACAGGCCGTCCTTCACGGTGTAGGTCACGAAGGCGTCACCGAGGTAGCGCAACGCGCCCGCGCCATCGGTGCCGAACCAGAGGTTGCCCTCGCGGTCCTGGAAGGCGCATTGGATGTTGTCGTTCGGCATGCCCTGATGCACCGTGAACGTGCGCAGGCGATCACCTTCGATTCGGTTGAGCCCGAGCTTGCTTCCCGCCCAGAGTCGGTCGCGGTCATCGACGAGCAGGCAACGCACATTGTTCTGCAACAGGCCGTCCTCCTCATCGTACTCGGCGAGCACGGCGCCGTCGCGCGAGATGCGGTAGAGCCCACTGCCCAAGGTGCCCACCCACCAGCTGCCATCGGCCGCTTCGGCGAGAGCGCTCACCAATTTGGGCTCGGCATCGCCCACGGGAATCGCACGGCAGCTTCCGTCGGCGCAATGCAGCAGGCCGTTGCGGTGGCCCACCAGCAATGCGCCATCACGCAGCAGGAGCAGGCAGCGGGCATTGGGCGCATCGGCGGGATAGCCCGGTAAGGCTCGGATGCCGCTGGCGTCGCGTACGTGCATGCCGCCGCCATCGGTGCCGATGAAGAGATCGCCATTGGCCGCAGCAGCCAAGCCCAGCACGCGCGTTCCGCGCTCGGTCCCGGGTATCTCCTCCGCGACGATGCGCTGGCCCCGCACGCGCACGATGCTATTGCCGGCGCCGAGCCAGAGCGTTCCGTCGGCGGCGCTCGCGATCGCGCTCACCTGCGCGTCGGGCAGGCCGTCCTGCACGGAGAGGTTGCGGAACGTGAGGCCGTCGAAGCGGCTGGCCCCGCCCAAGGTGCCGAGCCAGAGGTGGCCATCGGCGTCGTGCGCCATGGAGCGCACCTGGCTCTGCGCGAGGCCGTCGCGCGTGGTGATCTGCGTGAAGGCGTGCTGCTGCGCGCTGCACACGCATGCGGCGAGCTGCAGGGCGGAGAGGGCGAAGGCGCGCATCGCCCGCAAAAGTCTCAGAACGTGTTGATCAATCCGAGGAAATCGGGGAGGCGGCGGCGCGAAACGGGGATCATGGTGCCGGTATCGAGCACGGCCATGTTGCCCTCGGCGCGGCTGAAGCCCTTGAGGTAGGCCAGGTTGATGATGTAGGTCTTGTGCACGCGGAAGAAGGTCTTGGGATCGAGGTTGTCCTCGAAGACACGGATGTGCTTGCTGCTCACGCTGCGCTTGCCATCCTTCATGTGCACGGTGGTGTAGCTGTCGGCGGCCTCCAGGTAGAGGATGTCCTCGAGCTTCAGGAGCACCAGCCCGTCGCGGCCGGGAATGGCCAGGCGCGCGCTCAGCGGGGAGGCGGGATCCTTCAGCAAGGCGGCGATGGCCGAGGGCTGGTTGCCATTGAGCTCGCCGGCAGCCTTGGCCAGCTTCTTCACCGCGCGCTGGAGCTCTTCGTGGTCGATGGGCTTCTCCAGGTAATCGAGCGCGTTCTCCTTGAAGGCCTTCAGCGCGTACTCGTCGTAGGCGGTGGTGAAGACCACCGGCAGGTCGAGCTCGGCGATGGAGGCGAGCAGCTGGAAGCCGTCCTCGCCGGGCATCTTGATATCGAGGAAGAGCGCGTTGGGCTGCAATTCCTGGATGCGTTGGCGGGCTTCGGCAGCGCTCCCTGCCTGTCCAACCACTTGCACCTCGGGGCAATGCTCATCGAGCATCATGCGGAGGTTCTCTCGGGCATCCGCCTCATCGTCCACGATCAACGCGCGCAGTGACATGGTGTTCTGGTTTGGCGAAAAGGTAACGCGATGCCTGCGTGTGGGTCATCGTCCACAGCATTCGGCAGAGACCAGACAGCTAACGGAGCGGGGCCGAAAGACCTCCCGCCCTGCTCCAAGTCGCGCGCGTTGAAACACGCGCTGCCGCACTGATGGCCTCCTCGCCCGCACGCTTCCCACCAAGTGCCGCTGCTCGTTCATCACATCCTGAACGCGCCGCATGCCGATAGCTTGGTGCCACGGACGATCAAATACCCCTCGTTGCCATGCGTACCAAGAACACACGACTCTGGATCTTCAACGATAACGGGAGCTAGGCTCCTTGGGATAGGGTAGGGTTTGGTTTGGTGGTGCGAGGCCCGGTCGGCGAGAGCTGGCCGGGCCTCCGCTTTGAAGGAACCCGCGCGCCGCCGAGGCCGTATCAGGGGCCATGACTGCCCAGCCTTTGGAGATCCGCCTGCGCATCGACCAGATCGAGCGCCTGCTCATGTTCGACTACGAGCCCGGCACCGAGGGCGCGTTGTTCGACATCTGCGACGCCAGCGGCCATATCGTGAAGACCGGCGATGTGCGCGGCCCGGTGACCCGCGTGCGCATCACCGACCTGAAGGGCCAGGACTACTACCTCATGGTGCTCGATGGGGAGATCTCCACGGTGCAGCCCTTCCAACTCCGCCGCGTCGCTTGACCTCCTCCACGCCGATCATCCCGTCGTACCGCGGCCTCACCATCGCCGGCAATGTGCTGGAGAAGGATGAGCAGGGGGAGATGCTGTACACGCTGGTGACCGATACCACCTTGCCCGACCGGGTCGTCGTGGTGTATGAGCTCCGCTAGCGGCCTTCGCATTCACGTCTGATATTGACCGTTCGCGTGACAAGACGTTTCGTTCCTCGTGTTGTGGTTTCGCCCCGTCCCGTGTCGCAATAGGTTGGCCTTGCGCAACGGTCATATCCGCTGCACCCGGGCCATGATGAAGCACTACACATCGTTATTGTTCGCCTTGTTGATGGCGCCAAGCGCTTGGTCCCAAGGCTACGCTGAACTCGACATCAGCGGCGTGCGCGCGCGGTTCCTTGCCGACGGGCAGGTTGCTTATGACAATCAGAACCAGATTCCGCAGTTCGAAGTGCCACAGGGTGGGGGTGCGAGCGCCCTGTACTTCGGCAGTCCATGGGTCGGCGGCATGTCCCAATCATCCCAGATCCGCTTCAGCGGTCCGTTGTATGGACAAGACTCGACTTACATGTTCTTCCCGGGGCCACTAACCGTCGATGGCACAGCCTCAACGACCCAGGACATCTCCGATCAATTCGATCAGGTCTGGAAGATCGACAGGGCCGACGTGGCTTTGCACCTGGCCTATTACAACTGCTTGAGCGATCCCAACTGCGATGTGGCGGCGGCATTCCCGAGCGGCTACAGCATACCTGCCGAATTCCTCGATTGGCCAGCACACGGACCGGATGCAGGCTATGACATCTATCTGGCGCCTTTTTACGATTTCGATCTGGATGGCGCATACGTGCCCGCCAATGGCGACGCACCGTGCATACTTGGCGACCAGGCGCTCTACGCCGTCTTTGGAGACCACCTGAACCTACTTCACGGCGGCTTGCCAATGGGAATCGAAGTACAGGCCATGCCTTTCACCTACGACAGCGGTGATCCGATGCTGGACCAAACGGTCTTCGTTCGGTATCACGTCATCAACCGAAGCAGCCAGACCTATACGGATGTCATGTTGGGCTTCTTCAACGACTTCGACCTAGGATGCGCGAACGATGATTTCGTCGGAACAGATGCCGGCCGTAACATGGTGTACGTGTACAACTGGGCCGATTACGACCTGGGCTGCTTGGGGGCGCAGGGCTATGGCCCGCAACCGCCAGCCTTCGGCATGTGCCTGCTCAAGGGTCCGTTGATGGATGCCGATGCGACCGCCAATTCCTCCGGTGATCAGCAGCCAGCCTGGAACGGACAGGGATTCGGCGACGCCATCGTCGACAACGAGCGCCACGGCGTTTCGAGGAGCATGTACATCTCGCGACAATCACCGAATGTCGCGATCACCGACCCGGCGACCACTCAGCAGTATGTGAACTACCTGAACGGGCTATGGAGGGATGGTGCCCCGCTTTCGTATGGTGGCGACGGCTACTCCCTCGATCCGAACGCTGTGCAATGCGATTTCATGTACCCTGGCTCCTCGGACCCAGTTGGGGCGGGAACGAACGGTGTCGTTCAAACTCCCTGGTCCGAGGCTGGTCCAACACCATCCACGCCCGATCGCCGCGGCCTCATGAGCTCCGGCCCTATCACCCTAGAGCCCGGCCAGCACGTTGACCTGTTGTATGCCTACGTGTACGCCCGCGCCGCAACCGGTGGCGCCATCGCCAGCGTTGCCGCCTTGCAGGCCCGTGTCGATTCCGTCCGTGCCTTCACGCAGACCTTGCCCATTTGGAACGTTCCGGAGGAGGATGGCTTCAATGGACAATGCGTGGATTACCTCACCATTAGCGTGGAGGAAGGCATGGGCCTGGGCCAATTGATGCTCGCTCCTTCACCAGCAACCGAAGAGGTGCGCTTCACCGCTCCGCGCCAACTGGTCGGAGGCTTGCTCACCTTACGCGATGCCACCGGCCGCACAATCGTGCAGCAACGCATCCTGCCCGAACGCAATACCATCAACGTGAGCGCGCTCGCAAGAGGCGTTTACCTGTGCGAGGCGGTTGCCCGCAACGCACGATTTACTGGCCGCGTGGTGAAGGAGTAGCTGCGGGCGGACCGCACGCGAGAAGCCCTTCAAAGAACTCGAGGAGCTTCTTGCTTCTTGAACAACTGCGCTCTAAGCGGTGGGTGCCTGTGCCCGGCGTGAAGGGATCAGGAACCATACGGCGCATACTGTGAGTCCCAGCAGCAAGAGCATGTTCGCTCCGGGCCAGTGCATGATCTTGAACATGCCACCGGTAATCACTGCCATCAATGCTCCGATGAGCATTGCCGGGTATTGCAACTGCACCGTCATTGGCCCTGGCTTGCGGAAAAGCAGCAGTCCAAGCATCACGAAGGTGAGCACCCCACTGGTGAGCAGGATGATGCTCGCCCCCGGCCAGTGCAGGGTCTTGAAGAGGATGCCGAGGATGAAACCGGCGATGGCGATGGAACGGAGGGTGCGCATGGTGAGGGTGTTTGGAGAAGGAATGCCGGACGACCGCTTTGGTAACGGCCGAACCTCAGCGACCAAGGGCTCGCTTCACAACCAACTTCAACGCCGGCAGGTGCTTCTGTAGGATCGGCCAAACGAAAGCGTCATCGATAGTATCGTATGAATGGATCAGCCGGTTCCTGAACTGCACGATGCGGTCCGCTTCTGGGATCGGATGCTCGGGATCCAACTTGCGGATCTGGTTCACCGCTTCGCCGATGATGCCGAGTTGCCGTTCCACCGCGCTCTTGACCAAGGCGTGTTTCGAATAGCCCTCGAACGAAGTGATGTTGCCCTGCTCCAAGAAGGCCTCGATCCGTTCGATGGCCTTGAGCACATCAGCATAGAAGCCTTCCAGTCGCTCCGTCATAGATCAGCTTCTTGGAAGAATCGATGGCCCGCTTCTTCACTGGGTTCTGAAGTGAGCGTGGCGTCAGTAGGTCCACCTTGCGCTGGAAGAAAGCCTCCATCTGGTCCCAAAAGGACCATAGGCGTTCGCCGGTCTCGACGGGCTCATCAGCCTGTACTTCCACCAGCAGGTCCACGTCGCTTTTATCGGTGAACGGTCCATTCACCGCTGAGCCGAAGGCGTAAAGCTCCTTCACCTTGTGCGACTTGCACAGGTCGATGAACTGCTGGCGATGGCCGTTGATCAGGTCGGAGAGCATGGAGCGAAGGTAGCCTGTTAGCTGAACAAGCTCTTGAATGCCATGGCATCTGATATGATCAACCGTGTTTCAAGGAATCCTATTGCAGTAGAGACGGCGACCAATGCAATGTCACGGCTGTCAGCCTTCTTATGCAACAACAGCCAGACTAGGACACCGGCGGCAAGGAGAACTGTGAGCCAACCTGTGGCCCAGAAGGTCATAAATACCCCCTCGGTGGTTTCACCACCACTGCCACCGCCAACGCCATAGAGAAAAGCGATCGAGACACCCGCCAAATTGAGAACCAAGGGCCAACTCGACGCTCTCATTTCCGAGCCTACGCCACCACCTTCTCCCTGTTCATCATTTCCTCCACCGCATCGGCCTCCACGGGGATGTCAGCGAACAGGTCGATCGGCGCATCGCGCGTCACCAGGATGTTGTTCTCCAACCGGATGCCCAGCTTCTCCTCGCGGATGTAGATGCCCGGCTCCACGGTGAAGACCATGTCCGGCTGGATCATCTCGTTCCACAGGCCCACGTCGTGCACGTCGAGGCCCAGGAAGTGGCTGGTGCCGTGCATGAAGTACTTCTTGTAGAGCGGCTTCTCGGGATCCTGCTTCGCTACATCGTTCTTGTCGATGAGCCCGAGGCCGATCAATTCGCTCTCCATGATCTTGCCCACCTCCTTGTGGTAGTCGGCGAGCAGGGTTCCGGGGCGCAGCAATTGCGTGGCCTCGTTCTTCACGCGCAGCACGGCGTTGTAAACATCCTTCTGGCGCTTGGAAAAACGGCCGCTCACGGGGATGCACCGCGTGAGGTCGCTGGCATAGCCGCCGTACTCGCAGCCGAAATCCATCAGGATCACATCGCCGTCGTCGCACACCATGTCGTTGGTGATGTAGTGCAGCACGCAGGCGTTGTAGCCGCTGGCGATGATGGGCGTGTAGGCATGTCCGCGCGAGCCGTTGCGGATGAACTCGTGCGTGATCTCCGCCTCAATTTCATACTCCTTCACACCAGGCTTCACGAAACCGCACACGCGCTCGAAGGCCTTGCCCGTGATCGCGATCGCGCGTTGGATCTGCGCCACTTCCTCCTTCGTCTTGCGGCTGCGGACGCGGTGCATGATCGGCGCGCTGCGCTTCACGCTGTGCAGCGGGAACTGCGCGCGCAGCTCCTTGTTCTTGCGCTCCTCCCGCGTCTCCACCTCATTGCCCTGGCGCAGGTGCTCGTTGCTGTTCAGGTACAGGTGCTCGCACTGCGGCACCAGCCGCTTGATCGTCGCCTCGTAGCTCGTGGTCCACAGCACGGTGCCGATGCCGCTCAGCTCGCTCGCTTCCTTCTGCGAGAACTTGGCGCCCTCCCAGATCGCGATCAGCTCGCTGGTCTCGCGCACGAAGAGGATCTCGCGGTCCTTCGGGTCCACCGCATCGGGGAAGAGCAGCAGGATCGTCTCCTCCTGGTCGATGCCGCTGAGGTGGAAGATGTCGCTGGCCTGCTTGAACGGCATTGAGCCATCGGCGCTCGTGGGCATGATGTCGTTGCTGTGGAAGATGGCGAGGCCGCCTTTCTCCATGGCTTGGCGGAAACGGGCGCGGTGCTCGCGGTAGGTGGCGGCGGAGAGGGGGGCGTAACGCATGGTTGGAAATGTGAGAGGCGAAGGTAGGAGGGTGCGTGAGTAGTGGAGGTGGGAATGGTGGAGGAAGTGAGCGAAGTACTTTTGGGCTCGATGCCCAAGCTGTACGAATACTTCGGACTGGTCTTCCTGATGTTCAGCAACGAGCATAGCCCGATCCATGTACATGTGCGCTATGGCACCTCCGAAGCCGTGCTGGAACTCGTGATCCTCGATGGCAAGGTCGTGGCTGTCGTGTTCCGCAAGCTCAGTAACAAACGGATGCTGCCTCCCGCGCAACAACGCGAGGCGGAAACCTTCGTGCGTGCCAAGGCGAAGGACATCGCACGCAAATGGAACGAGTACTTCGTGCTGCACAAGCACGTGGCGCCTGAGCGCATCACCAAACGCATCAAGTAATGGTCATTCCCGAAAACGTCTTCATCAAGCGCGTGAAGTATCTACGCGACTACCGCATCGGCTTCGAGTTCACGGACGGCCATGCGACGGAGCTCGACTTTCACGACTTCCTCACCGCGCCTGCGCAGAACCCCATGGCTGCGCAGTTCTTGGACATCACGCGGTTCAGGAAGTTCACCATCGATGGGCGCGCGGACATCGTTTGGGGCGATTGGGAAATGTGCTTCCCATTCGCAGCGTTGTATGTCGGCGACCTTGAAGTGGATTCGACAGGACGGAAGAAGCGCGTGAGCCGAAAGCCTTTGCCTGTGAAACGGGAAGTGCGGGCGGGGAGGTAGGGCTGGGCGTGCCCCTCGCAAAGCCTCGGGTAGGGCTTACCGCAGTAATCCTCGTTACAGTGCGGGCTACTCGCTCCTATCCCTCACGTGCGCTATCAATCATAATTATGGAACACAGCAATACGATACATGCAGTCCGTTGGTAGGAGCGTGTCTTTGTCGAACTCCCAAACGTCGACCTTTCTCCTGTCCAGCCGTTGTTTCGGATCCCAGATCAATTCGTGGTCCGCCCGGATGGCGTCCGTCACCTTGTATGTGCGGACCTCGATCACGCCCCGTCCTTCTTCACAGAACTCGAACGAGAGTATTCGATCGGATGAAAACTGATTGAACAGCGAGTCGAGTTGTTGGCGCAGAAATACAGGCGTGGAGTTCAGGTCGTGCTGAGGATGCCATTTGAAGAACCTATAGCATTCTTCCGGCACTGCATAGGTCGTGTCCCTGAGGCCATCATGGCTGCCGTTCACGAATGTGACCAGCGCCCGCTGATCACGCATGGCAATGAGCGTATCCAGATGGCTGTGCACGAATTCGAACAGCGCCCG
Organism: uncultured Chryseobacterium sp.; assembly: GCA_964517255.1. Lineage (GTDB taxonomy): Bacteria > Bacteroidota > Bacteroidia > Flavobacteriales_F > PHOS-HE28 > PHOS-HE28. The sequence goes on along the minus strand of CAZFBP010000041.1, from coordinate 354 downwards.
GTAACGCGGCAGGTCCGCAACTACCGTTTGGTCGTACTCAATGCTACTCAATGCCTCGGCAAACTCTTCGGGGGTGGCGGACCGAGGCGTACAGCCCAAACAGAACGCGACAATACCAGCCATGGATCCATGCCACCTTTTCATGTTGTACAAGCTAGCATTAGCTTGCCATCATGCCCCCCATGCCCAACAAGACCCACGCCACCACCCAGCCAGCGGCAGGCAAGCGCCCAGCGTCGATGCCTATCGACAAAGCCGCAGAAGGAAGAGGTACGCGAAGGACAAAATGATGCCCTGGAGTTCACCTCCATTTCCTCTGGACCTCGCACCTTGTCATGGCTCATCAACCAATAC